>JANMRU010000073.1:0-8066 GCA_031388585.1 Pseudanabaena sp. SOY_30_concoct_251
TAGTCATCTAGTGACTTGCGCTGCATGGTCGTCCTCTAGCCCTGGCAGGTTCTCCCACTTTTTTACTTTAAGCTTTTCTTGAACCGATCTGGAATTGTAGGGCTGGAGCGAACGATATGTTAGTAGACATGAATTCTGTCACTCGTTGGATGGTCGTCTCCTCAGCCTTTCTAGCGCTCGTCTCCCCATAACTTCGTTGGTGCGGACGGTACAAAGCTTATCGGAGAGAGTTCAGAGTTACTTGCCGCCGCACAACTGTGCCGTTATGTCCCATTGCCCCAAGTAGCTAGCTAACCGACCGTGGAAGTTGTTCATCTGCATATAGACGTGCCACTGGCTAGGAAACCTCGTTATTCTCATGAATTGCCAGTGCAATTTCTTCAGGATAGGCATCGGCATAGGCACAAGCATTGACAAGATCGACAGCAGAAATATGAGGATAGTCTTGTAATAATTGAGCTTCGGTGATGCCAAGCTGACGAGCTTTGACTAAAAGCCAAATCGCTATTCGAGTTCCAGCAATGCAAGCCTCCCCACCATAAACCCCCAAAGTTTTGGTAATTCCCTTCCCTCCCATGCTCAGGGTTTTGGTTAGACCTTGAAAGATTTCTGCTCTGTCAGACAGTGATAGCGTAAGAATCTGATGTTCGATTTCTTGACGAGTCATGGCAATCGCTGATGATTAGCTTTTTCTATTGTAGCAATTTGGTTGCTAGTTCCACTTAATTCTGCCTGATAATATGGATTTATCTAACGGGCGATCGCCTATCCTTTTTCATAAGTAGTAAATATAGGCGATCGCGGTTAAACATCCTAGCCCTAATATCTATTTGTCACGCAATTCAATGACTCGACCGTTTGCAGATTGAATTGGGCGAGCATCTACTTGATAGATATTTCCATATTCATTAATTTGCACTTCTGAGAGTGTCATAGGTTCTACTAATAGATTCCATTTGACACCTTCACTGCAAGGTGGAGTCGTCAGCGAGCCAGTATAGCTGAAGTATGACTTGCTTTTAGGTAAGAGATCCACAGCATTGATGACAGAATCTTTCAGGATTTGAGTTTTGCCCGTAGTCGGAATATTCTGCCAAACTTTACTAATCATAGGATTTGCAGCTCCTTCTTTAATTAATATGCCAACAACGGCTAGTTTACCTGCGGCATTACGGTGTACCAAGTGCAGTTCCATTGCGGATGCATTACCATCAATGGTATGTTCGCTTGGGGTATGAAAATGGAATTGAAGAAGCGTATATTCTTCACCATCAATTGTAACAGTACTACCAGGAGCATAATTTACCTGAATAGTATGTCCATTATTGACAACAACTAAGGGAGTAGATTCGTAGTTAAAAGATATCTGTGAAGGTTTCCCTTTGACTACGCCAGTAATATTGATAGGAGACTGATCTTTGCCTAACTCACACGTTGCAAAATCAGGACTGAGTTCTGCCCACCGAGTTGGATTTGCGGCTCCTCCATAACTCCAAGATGGGATAACCCCTACAGCAAGTACTTGCTGTGGAAATATCACGATCAAACTTAAAAAAAATGCTACTAATATTAAAAAGATTTTCTGAAATTTTGTTTGGATTGAGAACATACTGAATAATCCCTTCACAAATACTGGCCCCACTCAATACTAATACGATTGGCGAAACCAAAGAATTAATTCTCCAGTAAATATAAATTATTGCAAGGGCAGAACCGCAGAACCTCTGGGCTTTCCCTAGCAATAATTAGGGCTAGTTTGCCTTGGGTCTGCTTCTTCCTGATGATGGCAATCGCGTGGGCATCGGCACCCCAGAACGAGACGGAGAATTTACAGTTCCAGTAGGTTTTTCTTTTGGTTTCTCTTGCGATCGCGCCGACGAATTGCCGGTAGAACGGGTTCTGCGCTGCTCTCTTCCACGCCCAGGTTGCTGGCGTTCATCTTTACTTGGCTGGGGTTTAGCGCGTGGGTCAGGCTCGAAGCCAGGGATTACTTCTTGGGTTACCGATCGCTTCATCAACTTCTCAATATCCGCTAGGAACTTGTATTCATCGACGCACACTAGCGACAGAGCTTCACCTTCGGAACCAGCACGACCTGTGCGGCCAATACGATGGACGTAATCTTCTGGTACATTCGGCAACTCAAAATTGACCACCAGCGGTAATTCGTTGATGTCGATGCCACGAGCGGCAATGTCGGTTGCCACCAATACCTGCAAACTACCGTCCTTAAATTTGGCTAGGGTGCGGGTGCGCACAGACTGGCTTTTGTTACCGTGAATTGCCATGGCAGGAATGCCTTCATGGGCAAGCTGTTTAGAAAGGCGATCGGCGCCGTGCTTGGTACGGGTAAAGACCAAAACTTGGTACCAGTTACGCTCTTTGATCAGGTGGACAAGAAGTTCTGGTTTGCGATCGCGCGCTACTTTGTAGACCTTCTGCTCGATCAACTCGGCACTGGCCTGTTGGCGCTCCACCTCGATCAGGACTGGGCGATTGAGCAGCTTTTGCGCCAGAGCTTTGATTTCATTAGAAAAGGTTGCGGAGAATAGCAGGTTCTGCCGCTTTGAGGGCAGCAGTGCCAGGATGCGACGAATATCCGCGATGAAACCCATATCCAGCATCCGATCTGCTTCATCTAGAACCAGAATTTCGACCTGCGATAGATCGACCGTGCGTTGATGCACATGATCTAGCAGGCGGCCTGGAGTAGCGACCAGAATATCTATACGACCCTTCAGGCGTTGGATCTGTGGGTTGATGTTAACCCCACCAAATACCGTCATTGAGTTAAGTTTCAGGTTTTTGCCATACTCGCGGACGCTTTCTTCTACCTGTGCCGCCAGTTCGCGGGTTGGGGTAAGAATCAGCGCTCTAATTGGTGGGCGACTGGGCAGGGCTTGCTCATTTTTGGCATTTTTACCAGATAACAGTTGCAGGATGGGCAATGTAAAGCCGGCGGTTTTACCAGTACCTGTTTGCGCACCTGCAAGCAAATCCTTGCCTGAAAGGATGGCAGGAATTGCTTGCAACTGAATCGGTGTAGGTTCTGTATATCCCCGTGCGGTAACGGCACGGACAATTTTATCGGACAGCCCGAGGTTAGAAAAAGACATGGAACTCCAGAGGATAAGATCGGTCTGTCGCCGTTGACGGCACCAGTCTTGGGCAGACGGATATGAATTTGAAACGCTAATCTAGCTTTTGGTACAAAGACTGGTAGCGAATACCAAAGCAATCTATTCTAGCAAAGTCTCGCAAAACGCGATCCGCTGCTATGCTTCTTAAAAAAATATGGCGCAGAATCAGTTAGCTGTGACTATACGATCGCCGATCCTACCTGTGCTGATAAGTATCGAAACCAATTTAGGGCGATCTCCGCATCAGTAAAACGAATACTTTGCACTGACTCTTGGGCTAACTGAGCGGATGACTGGGCAGCTAACTGGGCGGTAGTTACCAACTCGATCGACACAGTGGCGATCTTTTTGGCTGTGGCGATCGCCTCTGAGGCATCTGCTAGTGACTCAATTGGCTTGCCATTAACATTTAGGCGTACTGCTTCGATCTCTCCAAAGCCGATACTACCTAGTTCTATGGGTTGCTGCCGCGCGGGTTTGCACCACACAAGGCGATCGCCACTCTGACCGAGAATGGCATATATATCGTATTTATGGCGTTCAAAGTCTGATGACCAAAGGCGATAGGCTTCCACCTTCTGATATTCGTTCCAGCCTGCCCAGGCAAGCCAGAAAAATACACCTAAGAGGGGTAACCAGAGAAGTCCGCGTTCCATTCACAATTACAATTAGATAACTTCTTAATTTTAAGCCGCGCCTTCCATACTAAACCTATGTTTTCTACCGATCGCAGTTTAGTCCCAGAAACACATAATCTCCTGATTGCCCTCAGCGATTTAGGTAATAAACCAGACTACTCAGAGGAACAGAGGATGTCACTGAGACAGGCTTTGCTGTTTCTCAAAACCCATGCAGATTTCCAAATCTTTGGGGTTTGTGCCGACTCCCTAGAACAGGGCATCAAGGCTCTGCAAGAATATACGCAAGCATTTGAATATACTCTCGCTCCGGTGAGCAACACACAGGAAGGAGCCGTATATATCAAATTCAATCCTAATCGCAGTTTTGTGCACATCGATCCGTATTCTGGCGAGTTTACGGGAGTTTTAATTTCCTATCAGTCTCAAGAGAGTGAAGGTCATGAAGGGCACAATGGCACCTATGGACACTTTCCACTGGATTTATTTGCTGATTATTAATTGCCAATTCTACGGCAACCGTTCGCCGATCGCGGTTAAATTCACGGCATGACCACCCGTGACCATATACACGGCATCCGCGATCGCACCCAATTGACGACTGAGATGACCTAAGCGATCGCGAAATCGCCGTCCAGATTCATAGGCAGGTACGACTCCCCAGCCAACCTCTTCGGCCACAAACGTGATGTCAGATTGACATGATTTTATGGATTCCATAAGTTCGTTTGTCGTGCGTTCCCAGCTCAATTCATCGCGATCCAAAAAATTTACCACCCAAGTTCCCAGTGCATCGACGAGGAGATAATCGTTTGGCTGTGCCTGATGAATTGTCTCGGCCAAAGTGTAGGGCACTTCTAAGGTCTGCCATGTGGGTGGACGACGCTGCTTATGCTTTGATAATCTTGCCTGCCATTCCATATCTTTGGGATCGGATCTAGCTGTAGCAAGATATATTACAGACTTCTGCGATCGCTCCGCTAAGATTTCGGCCCATTCGCTCTTGCCAGATCGAGTTGCTCCCGTAACCAATGTAATCATGCGACTTAAATCAACCTTAATCATACGAATGGGTGAGGTGGATGTACCGAGTTTTTGTAGTATGTTGTATTATCATTTGTAGGCAGATTGCGCAATTTTATCTGTTTGGGATGAGTACACGCGATCGCCTGAGGTATTATGGCAACATTCAAACACATACTCAACTATTATCGCCGTTATCGTCGGATCTCGATCCTCAGTATTGCAGCATCCAGTATTTTTGAGATTATCGATTTAGTTGTACCCTACGCGATCGGACAAATTCTCAATGTGCTATCCAATCAGCCAGTAGATGGCAATATTCAAAGTGCGATCGGCGGCATTTCGCGTCTCACTGGACAGAATCCAAATCAGTATTTGTCATTAGCAGTATTATTGGGGATTATTTTTGTTGTCACTGTGGTCAGAGCGCCAATTCAACCTTGGATTGGCGCTTGGTATCACTGGGAAATCGCTCTGCGAGCGCGCAGAGATCAGACTGAAAAGGCGATCGCTAAAATCCTGATGTTGCCGCTGGATTTCTATGATGAGAATAATCCAGGTCGCATCGCTGGGCGAGTTGCCAGAGGGTTAGCCAATCACACCTGGACATATCCTGAAGTGGCAGGACAACTGATTCCAAAGCTATTTCGGGTGTTGGGAATTTTTGTCGTGATCTTGCTAATTGAGTGGCGCATTGCTGTGCTATTTTTGATTTCTTTTGTAGCAATTCTAAGCCTGACATTTAGAAAACTAAAACGCTTGATCGATAAGGAAGACATCCTGGACAAGCATCAGGAGAATACGGAAAGCCGCACTTCAGAAATTATCACTAATATCAAAACGGTGAAAGCATTTGCCACTGAAGCAGAAGAGATGGGGCGACAGAACGAGCGTCTGAATCGCGAACTGAAAGCAGTGTTGTATAGCATCCATCTTGGCTACGTGAAGTTAGCGACCTTACAGCGCACACTCGTCCAAATCTGCGTTTTTATAGTTCTAGTCCTAACACTGATTTCAGTGGTGCGCGGTGAGATTTCGTTGGGACATTTTGTCACGACCCTAACCGTGTCAAGCATGGCTTATTCTGAGTTAGATCCGATTAGTAATCTTGCAGAAGTATTTGCCCGCCGCTATGCTTCGATGCTGCGCTTCCATGACTTTATGCAGCTAGATGATGGTCAGGACGCTGCCACGACTTCACGGCAAGAGCTAAAGCGATCGCCAGACTATAAGTTTACTGGGAAGGTAGAGTTTGCCCATCTTGCCTTTGGCTACGAGAGCGATCGCCCCGTCTTACAGGATATCCAATTACTAATCGAGCCATATCAAACCGTGGCTTTGGTAGGACGTTCTGGATCGGGCAAGTCAACGCTTGTGAAGTTGCTATTCCGATACTTTGAACCCAGTCAAGGCAAAATCCTGATCGATGGCCAGGATATTCGCAATCTCGATATTAGAGGATATCGCCGTCGTTTAGCGATCGTACACCAGGAAGTAGATATCTTTAACGGGACGCTATTGGATAATCTCACCTATGGCAATAGCACCGCAACTTTTGCGCAGGTGGAAGAAGCTTGTGCGATCGCCAGAGTCAATGAGTTCCTACATATGCTACCGCAGGGTTTCAATACAATTGTCGGAGAGCGCGGAGTCAGGCTATCAGGCGGACAAAGGCAGCGACTGGGCATCGCCAGAGCTTTGCTAATGGAACCAGATGTGTTGGTATTTGATGAAGCTACTTCCAGTCTCGATTACGAATCAGAGCGAGCAATCCAGCTAGCAATGCGGCGCATTCAAGGAACTCGCACTACGATTATCATTGCTCACCGCCTGAGTACGGTTCGAGAAGCAGATAAGATCGTCGTACTCGACCAAGGCAAGATTGCCGAAATAGGTAGCCACGATCAACTCTTGCAGCAAGGGGGAATCTACCGTCGCCTCCATTCTTTGCAAGAGACAGGTCAGCTACTCTAACACTCTCACGTCTTGCCAACTATAAAATTTACTGAATTCGGAGTGCTTTTAATTTGGGCAGTTCTCTAACCAGGCGATTAAGTCTGCTACACCGATTTTGTCACCTAGAATTACAACTTTGCCAGTAAAGACTTTTGCCAATCTTTTAAACAATATCAACTAGGGTTGTACAATTTAAGTCTACCGCGATCGCAACAGTTCCATGAGTGTACTGAACAAATTAAGTATCCCGCAAGATCTTAATCGCGAGAAGCTAATCGGAGTATTAACTTATGAAACCCACAGTTATATTTCTTCCCCAAGAAACAGAGCAAATACTTGAGCAACTCTCAGCACAAGGCGGCCAAACTCCTTCTGAGATCGTCCAAGAAGCAATAGAATTTTATCTACTGAGAAAGAAAAAAACGCTGCCAAAATGCGTCGGCATGGGCAAAAGTGGCATCTCTGACCTTTCTGAACGAGTAGATGAGCTGCTTTGGCAAGAATGATAAAAGTAATCGCAGATACCGGCGCAATCATTGCACTGCTTGATGAAGACGACAAACATCACAAAGCGATTGTACAGGTCGCGCAATCATTCGATTTGCTTATTCCTGTGACAATCCTACCTGAAGTAGACTACTTGGTTACAAAGTATCTTGGCGAAGCTGTTGTCAGATCTTTTCTTGATACAACGATTGAAGGATCGTTTATCTATTTACCGATAGAGATTGATGATATTTGTCGCACAACAGAGATTATGACTCGTTATTCTGACATCCCTATCGGCTTTGTTGATGCCAGTTTGGTTGCTCTTGCCGAAAAACATAATATTCAAAAAATTCTGACCTTAGATCGCCGTCACTTCAATATTATTAGACCTGAAGGCATCAACTACTTAGAACTGTTACCATAACAAAAATAAGCATAGTTCCTGTACAATTCAAGTCTACCGCGATCGCAATAGAACCGTGAGCGAGTATCAATTACAGGCATTTTTTTGAGAAGACAGAAAATACCCCATCAATGCGATCGCATCAGGAGGAGTGGGGAAATTGCTGCGTCACAAATGACTCAGCCTCAGCCAAACTCGTAATTTCTCCATCCAAAACCCGATCGCGCAGTGCGTTAAGGATAGTTTGATAGTGTCGCCCTGGCTTGTAGCCCATGCGTTTGAGGTCGTGCCCGCCAAGCGGCATTTTAATTAAATTCCAGACATTGAGATAATGATATAACAGCCTGCGGATATGGGCAGGAGAAACCGCCGCCTGCATTATTACTTCGGTAATACTCAGTCGTTCCAACAATTTCA
>JANMRU010000074.1:0-3236 GCA_031388585.1 Pseudanabaena sp. SOY_30_concoct_251
ATCACCAGGGCACTACCTGGGGTTGGCTGATCGGGCCATTTGTGCAGGCTCATCTAAAAGTCTATGGCGATCGCGCCCAAGCCCGCGCTTTGTTGCAACCTATGGCAAATCATCTCACTGCTCACGGAGTAGGTAGTTTGAGTGAAATATTTGATGGTGACGCGCCCCTGACACCACGCGGTTGTATAGCCCAAGCCTGGACTGTGGCAGAAGTGTTGCGGGCGTGGATATTGGTGCAAAATCAATAGTAGTAAATTGCTGCGAAACTACGCATATTAGCAAAACACCAAAAACTATGATTCCAGGTGAAATCGAGCTAAATGCGGGGCGATCTCGCCTGTTGGAAAGACTTTGATGACAACCTCACCGCTCCATCCATTCCCAGTCTAGGAGATGCTAAAATTATCGAAATAGCTACAGAGGAACGATCGTGATTTCTGCAATCAAAAAACATGCCGTTGTGGGCGAAAGTGGCAAAATCGAGATTCATGCAGATTTGCCTCTGGGTACCGTAGTGGAAGTCTTAGTTCTAGTTCAAGAGCAAGATGGAACTGAATATCTGATGTCTAATCCAATCAATCGACAACACCTTTTGGAGGCTCTGGATAATGTTGAATGTAGAGAAAATATAGTCACTTTTACAGTTGAAGAGTGGAATGCAAAATATAGCGTTTGAAAAGAGGGCATTTCAAGAATTTACAGAATGGGCAAGTATTGACAAGAAAATTCATGCAAAAATTATCGAAGTAATTAATGATGTTCTTCGTACTCCATTTACTGGATTAGGTAAACCCGAACCTCTAAAGCAGGAACTTCAAGGTTACTGGTCGTGCCGCATCACAAATGAACATAGACTTGTTTACAAAGTCACCGATGAAGAAGTATTGATTATTTCCTGTAAATCTCATTACTGATCGAGATCGCACCCAAACCAGCTCTTTGTTGCAACTGATGGCTAATTATCTCACTGCTCATGGAGTAGGCAGCCTAAGCGAAATCTTTGATGGCGGCACCCATGACACCACGCGGTTGTATAGCCCAAGCCTGGACTGTGGCGGAGGTGCTACGAGCTTGGTTGTTAGTAGAAAATTCATCGTAATTTTAAAAAGATGTAGCAACAATATCTTTGAGTTTGGGTACACTAGATATGACTGGGTTAAGTTGACAGGTAATTTATTGAAGCTACTGGTGGAGCTAAAGTAATGCGGAGAGCAGATCGCCAAGATTCTAATTATGATAATGAAAATAAATATCCCCGCTCTCGGCAAGAAGAGCCAACTTCACCTCACGAACTAAAGCAACTCTTGGGAAATGCACGCGCTCAGAGGGATGAATGGCAACAACGCGCAAAGGAAAATCAAGAAGCTGCCACACAACTTTTTCATGTTCAACAAGAAGCTGCTGAGACTTTAACTGAGCGAGATCAGTTGAAACAAAAAAATCAGGAAACCGCTACACAACTCGTTCATGTTCAGCACGAATTTCAAAGAACCCTAACCCTATATAACGAAGAGAGAACAAGAGCAACTGAGTTACTTGCAAAGTATAACGAGGTAGATGCTGAACGTTCGAAGTACTTGAGTTTATATAACGAAGTTCAATCCGAACTTAAGTTTGAAAGAAAATCGAAAGCTGGCATTAAGGGTTGGGAAACTCGGCGCAAGCGAGAGAATCAACTCCTGAAACAAGAAATTGCTGAAATGACTCTCTTAGTGCGCGAATCGCTGGTGAGAAAGGATGAGGCAGTTGATAATCTCTATACTTTAGCAGATCGTATGGATCGCATTCAACGACTTGTTGATTCTGTAGAAGAAGGAACAAGCAGTACTCCAGTAGGGTTACTGCAAAAACTTAAGCGAGTCTGGCTGGCTGTCAAAGAGATCCTTGGCGAATAGAGAAGTAACTCATGAATTCAAACACACTAAACATTGAGCGCTCAGACGGAAAAGAAACTTTGGGAGAGCAAGTCCGCAAAGTTGCCGATCGACTCAGACAAGAGACTAATCTGCAAATCAAAGCTACCTCCCGTATTCTAGGAGCTGCTGCTCAGATTGCCGAGAATCACGACAGGCTCATTCATGAAGTAGTTGATATTGTAGAGGAAGACCTAGAACAACATAATCAGTTAGCTGAAACTACTACTTATACCGTTGATACTCTCAAGCAAAAGTTTAAGACTCTACGTGAAGCTACGAATCACTTTGGGGTAAAAGCTAATAGTTGGAATGCCCTTATCAAGAAAATCAATATTTCACCTCTTCAAGTGGAAGTCCCTGCTAATAATTCTGGAAATTCAATAACAGACCGTCTTGATAAAATTGAGAGTGAACTCAAGATCATTCGTAATGATGTCCGTCAGATACTCTTCTTTCTAAAACAATCTTTTCCTGGCTAAGGAGCTGATCAAATATATTTATCAACTGTGGTTGCGTTTTCACGAACGATCTGGCAATCTTGTCCTAGATTACGATTCTAACTAGTCGTAAAACTACACAAACTAGGAATAAATCTAAACATATTATGATTCCAGGTGAAATTATTACGGCTTCAGGTGAAATCGAGCTAAATGCGGGACGCGCGCAGGTACGAGTTAGCGTTGCCAATACTGGCGATCGCCCAATCCAGGTTGGCTCGCACTATCATTTTTATGAAGTCAACATAGCTCTAAGCTTTGACCGCGATGCTACTAGGGGTATGCGGTTAGATATTCCCGCAGGCACAGCTGTTAGGTTTGAACCAGGCGATGAGAAGGACGTAGTTTTAGTGCCCTATACAGGTAGCCGCGAAGTATATGGCTTTAACGCCCTAGTCGAAGACCAATTATGTGAATAATCCTGCGCAAATTTTGGTTTTAAAGTTTCTGTCGGTTGAGGACTCCATTCCTTCAGTCAGGGATCCTTGTAAAATTCATCAAGAATGTCACGGATTTCATTTGCGCTGATATCATCTTGGTCAGACTTTGAGTAAATGGATAGCAAAAGAACGCTTGTAGGAGATTCCACTTGATAGATTAAGCGATAACCTGCACTTTTCCCCTTTTGGATATTGCTATTCTTGACCCGAACTTTAAAAACTACATAGCGGTCTCCCAAACCAGGTATGCGATCGCCTCCAAAGTTTCCTACTTGGATTTGCTCAGTTACGGTTTGAATATCAGAGCGTATGCCACGGTACCTTTTTGCGAGATCGCGGAGATTTTGCTTAAACTCAGGCGTGAGGTCGATCTGTATTAAAGG
>JANMRU010000076.1:0-8243 GCA_031388585.1 Pseudanabaena sp. SOY_30_concoct_251
CACTAAAATCTCACCTTGTGCGGCCCTAAAACCATCTTCCCGCGCCACTGAAGGCCCTCCGTTTGCGATCCGCCAGACTACCTGAATGAGAGGGTTTTGTTCTAATTTTTGGCAAACTGCGATTGTGGCGCGATCGCTAGATGCATCGTTAACAATCAAAATCTCTAAAGGAATTTGTGATTGATTTAAGACACTATTAACCGCATCAAAGATTAACTCGCCTTCTCTATAGCAAGTAATAATTACGCTAATACTAGTTTTTGCTATTTCCATGGCCAAACAATTTATACCTAAACTCAAGTGGTAGAAATCTCAAACAAGTAATCAACATTATCGAAGCATATTTTTTGAGAAACATCACAACTCCCCATATCGAATATGCTTCCCAATTAAGTTTGAGCCATACCTGCCAACTTAGGCCAGACTGTGGCACAAACACTAATTTCAAAATATCTAGAGGTGCGCCCTCTCCAAGTAACCATTGTTTAGGATACAGCTTTGATTCTCCAGGTACGCTATACACATTACTTCTAGTATCTACGTATATTTGAAATCCTGCTTTTTGCGCCAGGATCAAGTATAGAGAGTCACCACCATAATGAGGCACTAACTTAGGATTGGGATAACCAATGCGATCGACAACGACGCGGGGCAGACAAACTATGTTGCCACTCAGCAGATCGCAGGGTACAACCATATTCGCAGCGGGATTAATGAATCGGTATCCCTGCCAGGTTCTAACTTTACCGCCAAATACAATCTTTGTAGGATTCTCGGGCTCAACTCCCTGACAACCTACGATCGCACCCTGATGTTCGCGCGCAAAGCTAACCAAATTGTCGATGCTACCATTGCTAAGCTGGCAATCATCGTTAAGCCAAATCAAGAAATCCGCGTCTCGTTCGTAGGCGTATTTCATGCCAAGTGCGATCGCCCTCGTCCACCACAAATTCCCATCGCCTGTGAGAATAGTAACTTCGGGATAGTTTTCCGTAACTTCTTCGGAAGTGCGATCGCTTGAGCCATCATCAACAACAATCACCTGATATTTCTGCAAGTCGCCGTTAGTTTTTAAATTTTCGAGACAAGCTAAAGTAAGTGCTTTGCGATTATGAACAGGAATAACAATATAGATGAGATGCATAGTGCGATCAGCAAAAAAATATTTACTCTAAAGTCGTCTCAATAACACTTAACCATGCTGATTTCCAGTTGCTTAAGTTAAAAGTATTGATAACTGCTTCATATTGAGAGTCTGAATAGTAATCCCAGTTTTCTAAAACCTCTCCCATTTTCGCTGCTATATTCTCAGGCTCTAGGTTTGCCTTTAGTGTAGGTAAATCTTTTAATCCTGCAATATCCGTAGATACGACAGGAGTTTTACAAGCCATTGATTCTATAGCACTTAAAGAAGTTCCTTCTAATTCGACAGTTGGAATTAATGTTAACTGAACTTGGTTATAGTAGTCAGCTAAAGACTGCCAAGGAATATGACCCAGAAATCGTACACTGTCCTGTAAATTCAATTCATCAATCAGGCGCAGACAATAGCGGTAGTAGCGACCTAGTTGACCAGTACCAGCGATCCACATTTCGTAGTGACCATATTTTTCAAGAAATTTATGAAATGCCTGAATTGCTAGATGAATTCCTCTTCCATAACGAATATTGCGCGGTACTAGAATCACATTTTTTCGGTCAACTCCTGATGGTTTGAACTGGTCAAGGTTAACGCAGTTGGGGATATACCATACACGGTCTTCTACCTGTTGAAATTCCTGGCTTCCTGCCTGAATATTCAGACCTAAATGCCGCAAAAAATTTGTATCATTGGCGATAATAGTAGGCTTTTCTCGCTTACACATTTGTAAAGCATGAACTCGATAACGATCTGCTAGGGTGCGGGGAGGTTCACTCCAATCAACTCCGTGGGATAGAACAATCACATTTTGATGCCAACGAATTGCTGGGTAGTGAAAGGGATAGTGGCAGATGAGCAGATCAGATTGGCCTAGGAAATCTTGCTGAAAACTCAGGGTGAAATTGAAAGCGAACCAATCGGTATCCGGTAGGATTTTGTTCAGCAAGGAAGGAGTACGGGGCAGAAACTTAACGTGATCGAGTTGTTCTTGCGATCTCTTAACTTGAATAACTTGAGACTGATAACCGCTCTGCTCAAGAATTCGATGGAGATTTTCGATATAGGTTTCCTGTCCTCCTCTAACAGGAATATAAAACATAGAGACTTGAGTAATTTGATTTGCCATGGCTAATGACTAAGGAATTAGGATTTGCTAAACAATTGGATTTTATGTAGCAATTGCTTGTAACTTCTCTTCAATTGCCTTCTTAACCAAGGCAGAAATCGTAAATCAAAAAATTCTCTTTGGAGAAAGCGATCAACGATCGCATCTTGAATGACAAACGGGGGATGCACAAGAGGAAACTGAATTGATTCAGTCGGAATAGCGCTAGATTTACTTTGCTTGCGAGTAGTATGTGTTGCCTCAATACCAAAACCAATATTGGACACCAAATTATTCGTGGGTACAACACTATATCCACTTTGAATCCAGCAGGCAAAAACCCACTGATAATCCCAAGTATTAATGTCACCATCATAAACCCTCTGAAAAATATCATGCCAATAATCAACGGTACGTGGAGCCGAAAAAATATTTTGCAACCAATTGCCCTGCTTAATTTCATCCCAGAGATACATTTCTATATCGTAATGCTGCCATGCGCGTTTCCACGTTGCCCAACCCCAAATATTGATATAGCGAGAAAAGTAATAACTGTAGTCAGTTCGCTTCTTGCCCAAACAAAAATTATCTCCAGAAATCATCATTACCCGTTGATCATATCGGTAATGCTCCAATAGCTCTTCACAAAAGTGAAAGAAACTAATATCTGGCAAACAATCATCTTCTAAAATAATAGCCTCCTCAACCTGTGTAAATGCCCAATCTAATCCACTACTTACTCGTTGACGGCAGCCAAGATTTTTATCAGCATAGTTCCTTAGGACTTCGCAGTCCCATTCCACTGCTTCAGTTACAGCACGCGCCTGCTGACATAGTGATGCTTCTGACTCATTACGCGGGCCATCCGCCACGACTAGAAGTTTTTTGGGTTGCACCTGACGAATTGTTTCAAAAACCTGAGACGTGAGGTCAGGACGACAAAAGATCAAGAAAATAATTGGGGTTTCACATGGCATAGATTAATTTGTTTGTTTTGCCGAAAATTAAAAAAGTTAGCTCTGAAAGGAGTTACACTAACATTACACATCCTAACTCTTAGTCTGCTTCCCGAGGGAATTTTGCTATCTGCGCTTAATTTTTTTATTGAAATGCCCTAGCGCAATCAGTAATACAAGAAGACTAGCTACAATAGTTTTCCAGTTTGCGAATTTCGATCTGCGAAGCAAAAAAATAGCTTTGATCAATGATTTTAGAAAGTTTTTAATACATGCTGAGCAGATTGCCCAAAAGCAATAAGAACAAAAAACTGTTTTTACTACCATTTGTGATGCTTTATAAACACCATATAACTTAACTAAGCCAGACATTCCTGACTGTAAAGAGAACAGATAGAAGCTATATGCTTTTTTGAGTTTCTGGTTTGCACCTCTCCAGAATTTATCGTATTCACTAGAAGATAATTCATTGTAGGAGGTTGCTAATATTGAGTATGCTTCTATCCAATCACAAAAAAGGCGATATTCTCGATCAATTTCTGTCTTTCCCCACCTATCCCAAAAACATTCATTTAACACGGTATGATTAACAATCTTGTTTGACCAATAATATCCATGCTGATTACGTAATGTTGCACCAGTCAGAATAACTGGGAACATCGAGTTCTCAATATTTTCACTCCACAATGAGTAGTCAATTTTGTCTGGCTGAAGTAGGATACCAGACAAGATAAAGCCATCTGACATTATCTGTCCTACTGCTGATGGACTTGGCTGGATTAATGTATCGTGCTTAAAGCTTTGACATGCAATGCAATGCAACTCCCCACTTGAAAGATATGAATATCTTGGTGTTAAGCAAATTGGGACATTAGAATTGGAAAGTTCTTGGCATTTTTTTAAGATTGCAGGCAATATATTTGACTCTAGTGTATCGTCATCGGTGAGAATCAGCACCCATTCGCTTTTACAAGTTTCTGTCAGAACAGCGAATATATTCGCTGACATCCCAAGATTATGAGTTCTATTGATAGTATTGATATATGATTCTTTTAGGGTTTCAAGATAGTCTTTGGTGTCATCAGGTGAGCAATCATTGCATATGATAATATCTACAGCTTCTTGCAAATTGAATGATTCAATTTGAAGTGAAACACTTCTAACTGCATTTGGCAATATACTCGCCCGATTATAGGTAGGAATAAAGATAGAAAGTAACTTCATTTGCTAGTTTAAATACTTTCTGGGACATCGAAAGAAATACGGCTGCTTCAGGGACTATGTATTCTACTATTATCGAAGTAATAGGTCGTAAAATCATACTAAATCTTGTATAAAAAACAGTCTAATTGAGAGTCCATTCTTGTAGTTGGTTTGTTAGTAAAAGGGGTTTCACGATTGCCTGCGTCTTTTATATGATATCGAAAACCATGACTTGAAAAATAGTCGAGTATCTTACCCAGTTGTTGTGTTTCCTTCGTTAGAGAATGCCATTCAAAAAATAGATGATCAACGTACCTTACAATTAGATCTTGAGCATGGATAAGGACTTCTGTTTCTGCACCCTCAATATCTATTTTCAAAAAGTCGATTTTCCTGTCTAGCAGTTTTCTTAAGTCCAAGGATTTTACTTCAATATTTCTATCATTTAATTCTGACTCAGAAGACAAGTAGCCGCCCCAACTACCTTCGGACGAAAAGTTTAGACTATCTTCATTAATCCAAATAGCAGAATTAATACATTGAACATTATTAAATTGATAGGATTTGACATTCTGCACAAGCACATTGTAAATATTAGGATCAGCTTCAACTGCAATTATTTGGGACTCAGGATATATCATTTTAAAATATATAACACTTAAGCCAATATTGGCTCCGCAATCAATAATATAAGGAGTCTTATTGGTTGCTTCAAAATCGTAAATATTTTTTAAAAACAGTTCTTTAGTCATTTCTAGAAAAGATACATTATCTACAATGTTGAGATCTTTTCCTAAAAAAGCAACTTTTGTAGATGTATATCTTGGAAGTTCCTTGATTTTTCTATGATCACTGGAAAGAATAAAGTCTTCTACCTCCTTGTATTCAGAGAGATGAGCTTTCTCTTTTGAAATTTTGTTTAAGCCTATTTTAGCCAATAATTTTCGCAAACTAAAGTCTAGAAATTTATCCCCAATGGATTTTCTATAGGTTTTCAATCTTCTAAAGCAAGCAGTTATAAATTCTCCACGATGCTCCGAATCAAAAAACCATATTAGAAATGACTTGTATAAGATAAAAGATGCTTTACTTCTACTCAATCCATATTTTATTCCTAAATGCTCTTCAATAAATTCTTTTTGCTCTTGATTTATTCTATCTGGTAAACCAGAGAACAATGATATTGCTTTTTTATATGACTTTAATTCTTTATAAGAAGTATATTTCCCGATTTCAACATTTGGATCACTATGATTTATATAGGTTGGCTCTTCTCCATAAAGCCCAAAGGGAATACCCATCTCAATCGCATAAAATGTATGAGAACCAATTGAATCTGATATTGCATACATATATTTTGACAAAATGCGATAGAACTTTTCAGTAAATTCTTCTTCTAAGCTATTTCCAGCCGTAACAACTTTATAGCCTAACTTCTTAAATTCTCTATCTAAACCTCGATCAACATCATGTACATGTAAGCATATAGTTAAAGGCTTGAATGCTTCTGGGATTTCGATCAATTCCTGATGGTATTCCTCTACTGATTTCTGGGAAATGACAAGCTTAGTGGAATGTGACAAGAAAAATATAGAGCCTTGAGCGTCTTTAATCTGTCCTATTTTTAGAGACTTACGGGCAAATACAAATGGTGATGGCAATGTATAACATTGCCGCCCTTTATTTTCTTTAAATCTTTGAGTTTTAACGTGCCAATAGGAAAAAAACGCGGGAGCATCAGACTCTAATTCATGTTTCGAAGGATATTCATCGAGTGGGATACCATGATCAACATCAATACATAGTGGAAGCCAGTTAGGATAAAAACCATAATTTCTAATCCATTTACCAAATCCATACACTTCTGAAGTCCAGTATTTTTTCATATTGTGAGGTTTATATGTTATTGATGATTAGCCATTATTTGAAAATCTCTATTCTTAGATATTAGTTCATCATAAGCACCTGAATCTGATACCATGCCATTCTTGATCAGATAGAGACGATCGCAATTTTTTACCGTACTCAAACGATGAGCAATGGTAATCATTGTTTTATGTCCGCTCATAGATTCTAATGCCTGCATAAACTCTCGCTCAGTTGTATTATCTAAAGACGCCGTAGCCTCATCCATCACAATCACCTCTGGGTTATGATATAGCGCCCTGGCGATACCTATGCGTTGACGTTGCCCTCCTGATAGCCGAATGCCTCGCTCGCCTACGAGGGTATCTAGTCGATCTGGCAGTCTATAAACTAGCTCTTCTAACTGAGCTGCTTTGACCGCCGACCATACTTGTTCTTCATTGATTTGATCAGTTGCTAAACCAAAGGCAATATTGCTCCGAATCGTGTCATCTGAAAGATAGATGCTTTGTGGAATATACCCAATTTGTCGTTGCCAACTATCAAGATCGGCAAAAATATTTTTACCATCAACTAGAATTTCTCCCTCAGTTGGTTTTAGTAAACCCAAAATCACATCAACAATTGTCGTCTTGCCTGCTCCTGATGAGCCGATAAATGCGATCGATTCACCTTTCTTAATTGCTAAAGAAATACATGCGAGTGAGGGCTTTGTGGCATTAGGATACTGGTAGTGAATGTTGCGCAGTTCAATTAACTGTTTAAGCTGCGTTGATGATGATTCAGAGTGCTCTACAGTTGACCGCGAACTTGATGTTGTTTCTAAAGACACGAGATCTTGGTAGATTAGATCGACAGCATTTTTGAGGTAACGAATGGTAGTTATTGTCGAGACAATGCGTTTTGCAGACGGCATGAGCCTTAGAGCGGCGATCGCAAATAGAGAAAGCATCGGCAAAATAGACTGAATGGCTCTACCTTGAATTAAGCTAAAAATAACAATCAGTAGAACAGCAGCAATTAAAACCGTATCAATAAATAAGTTAGGTAATTGGGTGGCAAGCCCCACAAATAAATTTGCTTTACCAAATGCTTGCGCACTCCTAGTAAAGGCATCCAGGAAAAATGTTTCCCTACCCAATACTTTAGTTTCTTTAACACCACCCAAACTTTGATTCACCCATTGGATCATCTTTCCACCTTCCTCTTGGCGGATCGATCCTTGTCCACTCATCTGTTTGCGAATAGTTCTATTTAACCAAAATATAGACATCCCTAAAAATACAGCCGCGATCGCTGATGATAATGGTTCTATCATCACTAGTAAAAGTGCAATACAGCTCATTACCATAATCTCAGTGCCTAAGGTCAGCGCTGGCACAAGTACACCCACAAAAAACTGCGGTATTTCAGAAGTAATATTGCGAACTAACTCCGCAGAATTGCGCTGGAGATGAAATGTGTAGGGGCTATAAAGATACGCCTGCAACAACCGCCTAGATAGAGAAATCTGCTTTTCGTACAGAAAGTAATATTGCCAGTAGGTCAAGACGGCAAGATAAGCATTCTTTAGCAAATAAATGCCTAAAAGTATGACGCTCATCCACAACAGAAATGTTTGATTGGAACTTACCCCTAGTTTAGTATAAAGCCAACTTAAGATTTGCTGTTTTTGAATGACTTCAGGATTTCCCAATAAAGCTACAAAGGGAGGAATAAGACCAACTCCCAAGGTTTCCAATCCTGCTCCTAAAAGCATGAGTAGAAAAATTAGCCCGATCTGAACTTTTTCGCGATCGCTGAACAAATAGAGAATCTTTCTAATTGTTTTCATGAACAAGTTCCTGATCGGAGAACCCAGTAATAAATTTGTTTAGATCGGACTCAAGATTTGCAAGTAGGTTTAATGACTTGTCTAGATTGCTTTTTAACTGATCGTATTCTATAGTCGCACCGTAGGCATGACGAAAAA
>JANMRU010000091.1:0-21717 GCA_031388585.1 Pseudanabaena sp. SOY_30_concoct_251
CTCATTTGAAGCGGTCGGTCAGTATAGTGCTGGCAAAATCGATGAAAAAGAATTGATGGCAGTAGAGCGTAGTGCTTGTCCTGGTGCAGGTTCGTGCGGTGGCATGTTTACCGCCAATACGATGTACTCGGCTTTTGAGGCGATGGGCATGAGTTTGATCTACTCCTCCACGATGGCGGCCGAGGATGCGGAAAAAGCTGACAGTGCTGCTAAATCAGCAGCAGTTTTAGTTGAAGCAATCAAAAAACAAATCCTGCCGCGTCAAATTATCACCCGCAAAGCTTTTGAAAATGCGATCGCTGTGATTATGGCAGTGGGTGGTTCTACAAATGCGGTATTACATCTGTTGGCGATCGCTAATGCCGCAGGTGTTGAACTCACGATCGATGATTTTGAAACCATTCGAGGGCGAGTGCCTGTACTCTGCGACCTCAAACCCAGCGGTCGTTACGTGGCGACGGATCTGCATAAAGCGGGTGGTATTCCCCAAGTGATGAAGATTTTGCTCGTGAATGGGGCGCTGCATGGTGATGCCCTCACGATTACTGGTCAAACCGTTGCAGAACTGCTCACCGATATTCCCAATGAACCCAATCCTAATCAGGATGTGATTCGTCCCTGGGACAAACCAATCTATGCACAGGGACATCTGGCCATTCTGAAAGGTAACCTGGCAACAGAAGGTGGTGTAGCCAAAATTACGGGTGTAAAGAATCCCCAAATCACTGGCCCAGCTAGAGTGTTTGAGTCGGAAGAAGATTGTCTCAAGGCGATCCTGGCCAAGCAAATTAATCCTGGTGATGTGCTTGTAATTCGCTATGAAGGGCCTAAGGGTGGCCCTGGGATGCGAGAGATGCTCGCCCCCACCAGTGCGATTATTGGGGCTGGATTAGGAGATTCTGTAGGACTGATTACCGATGGACGCTTCTCTGGCGGCACCTTCGGGATGGTGGTTGGGCATATTGCACCTGAAGCATTTGTGGGTGGAGCGATCGCCCTCGTGCATGAAGGCGACTCAATCACAATTGATGCTCCAGCCCGACTCTTGCAGCTAAATATATCCGATGCTGAGCTTGCTGAGCGCCGTGCTGCCTGGAAACCACCAGCGCCGCGTTATACAAAGGGTGTGTTAGCTAAATATGCCAAATTGGTTTCTAGCAGCAGTGTTGGTGCAGTAACCGATCTGAATTTGGGTTAGTAAATCCCCGTAGGGGCAGACACGCAGGTCTGCCCTCAGTTCGTACATCAAATTGCGCTGCCGACAGGTTTGCGATCGCGGCAAGATACGATCGCCCGATCGTAATATTGCTGTAATTGCTCGGTGGCGGCGGACCAGCTCCATTTTTCGGCTTCCTGGCGGGCATTTTGCTTGAACAGATGCGGTTCGCGTAACAGGCGTTGCGTTGCATAGAGCAACCCATTTGGAGCTTCTGGCTCAAATAAATAGCCGTTAACACCATCGGTAACGATATCTGGAATCCCACCAGAACGCGCTGCCACGACGGGACAACCGGCTGCCATCGCTTCCAAGAGTACAAGACCCAACGTTTCAGTTCTAGAGGGGAATAGGAACACATCACTGGAAGCAAAGGCTGATGCTAGTTCATCACCCTGGAGATAGCCCACAAAATTTGTGGCCGTACCCGCAAAAATACGTTCTAATTCCTGACGATAGGGGCCATCACCAACTAGGGCTAGGCGACTGTTCGGCACTGATTCTAGAATTGGTAAAATCTGGTTAATTTCTTTCTCCGCCGAAAGTCTGCCAACGTAGAGCATTAATGTGGCATCTTCATGACCTTGAGTAAGGCGCGATCGCATCGCATTACTTTTAAAACGGGGATGAAATCGATTGGTATCAACACCACGTTGCCACAGATCTACTCTCTCAATCCCGTGCGAACTGAGTTGGTCAACCATGGCAGTAGAGGTGCATAGATTGAGTTCAGCCTGGTTGTGGGCTGTTTTCAGTAGCTCCCACATTGTGCTTTCTAGGAAGCCCAAACCGTAGTGGTGTAGATACTGGGGTAAATGGGTGTGATAAGAGGCGAGCAGCGGCAGTTTCATCGCCTTAGCATAATAAAGCCCTGCCAGCCCCAACACGGCTGGATTCACCACATGTACGATATCAGGCTGAAATTGCTCCAGAGCATAACCAATCGAGGGACGTGGCAGGGCTACTTTTAGCTCTGGATAAAGAGGCAGCGGGAAGCCAGACACTCCATAGATTTTGGCTCCGCAGTATTCGCGAATGCCCCCATCTGGAGAAAATACCAAAACTTCATCGCCAAGCAGGACAAGATTCTCAACTGTATATTTGAGTCGAGTCACAATTCCGTCAATTTTGGGCAGAAAGGTTTCCGTGAAGATAGCAACTTTACGCATGCAAACTTAATAAGCAGTTCTATGGGGTATCTCTGCAACGATCATCACACATTATGTGGATTGCGCGATCGCCTTGTGGGGAAACTTTGATTAAGTTATAGCAATCCTATCCGAATTGCAAGTTGGGAGTGTGGGGGCTGCGCCTCCACGAGGGGGTTTCACCCTTTCAGACCTAAATGAACCAAGGCTGATTGATGTACTTCTAGATGGTTAAATTGTGATTAATTTTTGGTTAAATATTGGTTAGCTAATTGCACCAAGGGCACCACCGAGCAGGAGGTCGATCGTTGAAATCGCCACTGGATGCACGACGACTGCCCATATGGGAGGAATGCGAACTTGCTGACAGAATGGCAAGATAAATTTGCCAACCAGCGCATTACCAGCTAAAAATACAACAACCCAAATGCCAAGTTGAAGCTTAAAAAACGCTAGCAGAAGCCAAAACAATATGTTGGCGATCGCGATCGTGCCTACACCCTGCCACCATCCCAGGGGTTTCTCTATAGGTGTAGATGGTGACATCCAAACCAGTCCCGCCCAGGTCAGACCAGACAGAATTCCACAGGCGATCGCATCAATAAACCACAACATGGCTAGACTGCCGACTCTAGAAGACAAATAGATGATTGCAGTTTCACTGTAGCTCATTTCCTAAAAAATAATTAGTTTGATAGTGCCAATCTAGGGGCAGAAAGCTATGATGGCAGGTAAATTTGGCACTAGGTGATTGCACAATTATGCTCTTATTCATCCCAGGTTTCATTATTAACTGGCTCACCTTTCCAGGTGTAATAGTTCATGAATTAGGGCACAAGCTAGTATGTCATCTTACGAAAACTGATGTCTTTGAAGTTTGCTACTTTCGTTTCGGCAATCCATCTGGGTATGTAATTCACGAAAAGCCTGATAACGTGTGGAAGCATATTCTCATTGGCTTTGGTCCGCTCATCACCAATTCGATACTTGGATTCACGCTTGGTCTAGTTGCGACACGTCCATTTTGGGAACAAGGGGGTACAAAGTTTTTTGGGGGACTCTTGTTCTGGCTAGCTGTTTCAATTGCCATGCATTCCTTTCCGAGTAGTGGTGACGCTAAGAGTATCTGGGAGGCCCTTTGGGGAGAAAAGGCACCGATTTTGGCGCGATTAGTTGGAACGCCATTGGTTGGCATCATTTATCTGGGGGCCGTTGGTTCGATATTCTGGCTCGATTTAGTTTATGGATTAGGTGTTGCGTGGGGCTTGCCTCGTTATCTATTAAAGTGACAAGCGAGGCAAAATCAGCTAGAGTGGTGAATGATAATCATTCTCTTGCAATTGAAAAAAGATGCTTGAGGTAAGTCAGTTAGCCGTTAACTACCAAGGTGTTAGGGCATTAGACAATGTTAGCTTTACCCTGGACGCGGGGCAATTACTTGGAATTATTGGCCCCAATGGGGCTGGTAAAAGTACGATGCTCAAGGCAATGTTGGGCTTAATCCCTGCTGTTAGCGGCTTGGTTCGGTTTGATTGCAAGCGTCTGGACAATCATTTACGCGTGATCGCCTATGTGCCGCAGCGATCGCAGATCGATTGGGACTACCCAGCCACCGTCCAAGATGTGGTGATGATGGCTCGTACAGTTCGTGCTGGTTGGTTTCGGTCGTACAGTCCGCGCGCGCGCGAGGTTGTGGCTCAAGCCCTCAAGCGGGTGGGGCTTTGGGATTTGCGGGAGCGTCAGATTGGTCAACTATCGGGCGGGCAACAGCAAAGGGTGTTTTTAGCGCGATCGCTGGCACAAGAGGCAGAACTGTTTTTCTTTGATGAGCCTTTTAGCAGCGTTGATATCACTACCGAAGAGATAATTTTTGATGTATTCGCTGAACTCAAAGCTCAGGGTAAAACCTTGATCGTGGTGAGCCACGATTTAGGTGAAACAATCGAACGCTATGACAGGTTGCTATTACTCAGTCAAAGACTTATAGCCTATGGTTCGGCGGGTGAAGTTGTGACATCAGAGAACCTACGTCGTGCCTATGGTGATTCGCGTAATCGTCATATTTTTACTGCCAGAGAAGGTTTGTTAAGTTGCTAAGTTGGCTGATCGATCCTCTTAGTCTTGAGTTTATGCGCAATGCTCTACTCACGGCGATCTTGACTGGTGCGTTGTGCTCGGTTACTGGCGTTTATCTAGTTATTCAGCGCATGTCTCTACTGAGTGATGTCATTTCCCATTCAGTATTTCCTGGGCTCGCGATCGCATTTTTTTACAAAGTCGATATTTTTTTTGGTGCATTTATCTCTGGCCTCATCAGTACGTTTATCGTCACGCTGATTCGGGCTCAATCAAAAGTGAAAGTTGATGCGGCGATGGCGATCGTCTTCTCTAGCTTCTTTGCGCTAGGCATTGCGCTAATTACTCGCTTAGCCACAAAAGTCGATCTAGACAGTTTTCTTTTCGGCAATATTCTCAGCGTTGGGGTCGAGGATGTCTGGCGTACGGCAATTGTGGCGATCGTCGTATTTTCCCTAATCAAAATTTTTTACAAAGAGCTACTTCTTTACACCTTCGATCCGCAGGGAGCCAGAGTCATGGGTTTACCAGTACGACTCTTAGATTTTGGGTTGATGTTTGTCGTAACACTGACGATTGTTTCTAGTCTAAGAACCGTAGGAGGCATGTTAGCCATATCTTTGCTGGTTACACCTGGCACTACAGCTTATTTGCTAGTTAAGCAACTACATTTAATTATGGGCTTAGCAGCAGCGATTGGAGTCACTTCAAGTATCGCTGGCATGTACCTCAGCTATTATGTGAAAAATTTACCCTCTGGCCCCGCGATCGCCCTTGTGACTTCCAGTATATTTCTATTCGTTCTTCTCTTCAGTCCTTCTCAAGGGATTTTAATGCGCTTAGATATCAAAAAAATTCTTGCCAAGATAGCACGTCGGAATTACGATTCCGATCGGAATCGTAATTAATAGCAGAAAATAATACATCTACATCTGGTTGCGATCGCGTTCAAGACTATAGTTGAGCTTAGTGGCGATCGCTTCTATCCAATTCTCATCTTGCTTGGTATAGCTGCGTGGCGCATTTGCGCCTAATACAATTACGCCAAGAGTACCTAGCGGTTGCACGATCAGACCTTGGGTATTTTCTGGTAAGTAATTAAATTCGATTTTGCCAGGATAGAGAGATAGCTTTACCAGATAGGTGGGTTTTTGTGTTTTTAGCGATCGCTGCACGATCTGTCCAGGTGTAAATTGCCGATCTGGACTTAAAATGCCACGTCTCAGTAATATCTCGCCGTCGTACCAAACAAAGAGCGTTTTCGTGGCCGTATTCGTAAGTAGGATGTGAGATGCCCAGGCTAGTTCAGCTTTGACAGATTCAGATAATGATTCATTTAGCTCAAAACCTTCTTCTCCGATCAAGGCAACAACTTCCGGCGGTTTAGCCTGAACCTGTTGCCATAACAGCCCGACCAGGATCAACAAAGCACTTAGAATAATGCCAAGTGCATCAGAGCGAGATTGATTTGTTGTTAAGGATTCTGTGGTGAGTCGATTGAGCATTAGTGCCAGTCCACCAATAGTACCCACCACTAATGGCAAATAACGAATCATGAGAATGGAGACCTAAATCGCTGCCGTACATTCTATTTCTACCCGCGCGTCCATTGGTAGGCGAGCTACCTGCACAGTGGAGCGAGCAGGGGCAGGGTCTAGAAAATACTTAGCATAAACAACATTCATCTCAGGGAAATCCGCCATATCTGCCAAAAATACCGTAGTTTTTACCACGTTACTAAAGTCAGCGCCAGCCGCGCTCAAAACCGCCTGCACGTTTTGCAGGACGCGATCGGTTTGCTCTGCAACTGTGCCAACAATTAGCTTGCCTGTGGTGGGATCTAAGGGGATTTGACCAGCTAAAAACAGCATTCTAGGGTTGCTAGGAGTGGCGATCGCCTGGTTATATGGCCCCACAGGTGCGGGTGCGGCGTCAGTACGAATCACTTCCTTTTCGATCTTGTTACCCATTAATTTTCTTGCTCTGTGTCCATTTCTTTTAGCATCTTGGCATACTCTTGATCCGTTAGATCGGTTTCGGTAGAGTAGGCCAGATCGTCAGCACTAATTACTTTTTGGCCTGTAGCCAACTGACGGGCAAATCCTAGCTTTTGTTTAAGTGAAGCGGTGGGCTTTTGTAAACTTTGCGCTCGGGTAATTCGCTGCTGGTTCTTTGACGCAACCCGAGCATTGAAAATCTGCAATACAAAGTAACGCACCAAGGGTACGGTGAGAAATAGAACGGCATAACCCAGCAAGAACCAATAAGCTCCAGAAACAAAGCCTAGAAAGCCGGAAAGTTGCCCTGCCAATGCAGGTGTGCTCAAAAGACTACCCAAGAAAAGAGATGCCACCAGGTAAAATATACCTAAACCGGCGGATAGAGTGACTCTCCCTGAACCTGCCTGGCTAAATTGCCAAAGCTTCTCCTCTAGATGGCTAGCAATGCTTCTTTGTTTGCGCTCAGCTCCTACGGTTTGCAATTCTGGGAAACTGTAGACGATTTCGCCTTGGTCGCTCACCTGAGGCTGACCGTTAAACTTCACCAACACAGGTAATACATAGTCCTCATAGCCTTCAGCCGTATTACCTAGCTCATCTAGATAAGGCGTAATTTGTTCTGCCGCCACCACACCGCCATTTTGACGAATTACTTGCGCGATCGCGCGCCAGCGTCGTTCTTCTAAGTCAGCATTCGGATCGCCATCGCCAAATAGAAACGAGAAAACACTTTCTAGGAAACCCATCGGCTCGGGCTCAGATGCACGGAGTTTAGACTGTCGTCGCTCATCGTAGCTTGGGTCGAATACCGAGAAAGGGTTACCCCACCATAGATTGGGCATAAAGATAAAACCACCGCCACCACGATCATAGGAGCGATCGCGGCTGTCACCCCTATCACTCCTATCGTCACTGTTAGAACTTTGCAAAGCAAACAAAGCGGCGATAATCCCCAGTACGACAATCCCGATTGAAATAATCAGGACAATGCCAAACGAAATTCGGATCAGGTAAAACACCGATTTCCAAACAGTCTTGAGCCACGCCTGGAGCTGGAGCTTAAAGGAGCGGTTAAGCAAAATATTGCGGAAGTTACGCGCAAATACATAGGCAATGTCGCCCGACTCAGCTACCTGCATATGACCGCCGCTATCGGTGGCTAACCTCATTAGTTCGTTACTAGCGTTAGCTAAGCTAAGTCCTGATTGTGCTGCCACATCACCAACCGTGACGCGATAGTTCAGCTTTTCTACGGCTTCCATCACAACTTGACGAGTCATAGTTTTTTTTACCTAATTCCGCATGTCTAAAATCCATTATGAGACATTTGATAGGTATTGATGGTCAAGCGGGTAAGTTCTGTTTATCAGCAACGAGGAGTATGAAACCAGGTAAAAAATTTGTTAAGCTTTCCCCAGGCCTGTAACAAACAGTTCGTCTGTGGCAACCTAAGGATAAAGCTAACGTCGATTATTTAACTCAAAGACCACTGAAAACACCATTGAGCAGTAACGGAGTAGTGATGCAGACACAGGTAAAATTAGAGAACGAGTCCATTGCCATGGTTGCCAACCTGGAATATACCATCAGTGAAGATATAGTGTTGGATAGCGCTTTTGAAAATAGTGGAACTGCCGTATTAGATTCTAAAGTCAATGCGCCAACCCAGTTTAGCAATCACTTTGTCGGGTACATGGATCTGTATGCCGATGCTGCCACGGCGATCGCCTACCTAGATGCCCACCAAGGTTGGTTTTGCCGTTGCGCTCACCCTCTTAAAGTCAAATCGATCAGTCGCAATGCCTATGCCCTGGGGATCGGACATGTTGGCGCTCTAGGCTATAAAGTCGATCCTAGAATTGGCTTGGATTTACTACCTCAGAAAGAAGGAGTTTATCGCATTCAAAGCATTCCTTTGCTCGATCAAGAACCACAGGCATACGAGGTTGACTTTCAAGCGGTGATGATCCTGAAAGAGCAGCCTGCGGACGAAGAAAGTGGTGCGGTCATGACTAGTGTGGAATGGCATTTAGATCTAACAGTCGCAATGCAATTGCCTCGGTTTGTGCAAGTAGTTCCCCAGAATGTACTACAAAAGACTGGTGATAGCGTTCTAGCGCATATCGTGAAGGGTATTTCTCAAAGCCTGACTGCTAAAGTACAAGCAGATTTCCATAAAACCGTGGGCGTTACCATGCCCAAAAACGCCAAAAAGCGTAAATAGTAGTTGCTTTTTTAGTTCTAAGAGCGCAGTTAATAGTCAAACCGTCAGTCATAGCTGACAAGACTTTAAATCAAAGAATTTACCCAGGGGCGGGGAAGTTCGATCGGGGGATTTAGATAGCAGGTTAAACGAAGGTCTATTTTTGGGCCTTCGTTAGCTTGTATTGGCTAAATGTGCCGTGCATCCCCTCAAAATAAAAGTAACCAAGTGCCAGAGATAGCAGTAGTGCAAAGAAATTAAAAGACTCATAGCGGTATTATCGCGGCTCTATCTATCTGGGTTATAGGAGTATTTGGCAAAACGAGGCAACAAGGTAACTAGATCGATTTCTTAATGCTTTAGCATAAAGGTCGAAACTCCATAAATTAAGTGCTTGTGAAAACATCTACGCCAGGGTCGAGATCGTCGGGAATTTGGTTGTCGATCGCGACTCTATTCGCCATTTTCGGCACGCTGGCCGCAAATAGTTTATCGAACTTCTTTCCACCTGGCGGGTTAAGCGTCGCTCAAATTGCCAATACCATTCTGAAAGGGGTACTAATTACTCCAGCAAACTATGCATTTTCAATCTGGGGATTAATCTACACGGGGTTGATTGCCTATGGGATTAACCAATTTCTACCTGCTCGGCGTGGCAATCTCACACTTCAAAGAGTTAATTTGCTGCTGATCGCCGCTTGTGTTGCCCAGATCGCATGGATATACCTATTCACTCTGCGTTTATTCGCGCTCTCAATCATCGCGATGCTAGCAATTTTGTTTCCACTGATTCGGGCCTATTTGCTATTGAGAATAGGTCGGGTGCGCGTAGAGCGATCTCAGAAATGGCTAGTACATATTCCGTTTAGCATCTATCTAGCCTGGATCTCAGTAGCCACTATTGTGAATGTGGCATCAGCGCTTTACATTGCGCAGTGGCAGGGATGGGGCATTAGCGCTGAAAGTTGGACGGTAATTATGTCGATCGTGGCTACAGCGATCGGAGCGATCGTTGCGCTCCAAAGATCTGATACTGCTTTTGTAATGGTATATATCTGGGCATTGGTGGCGATCGCCATTCGTCAGTCGAATGTTTTGTCGATCGCAATTACGGCGGTTGCTGGAGCCATAACGATCGCAGCTCTGCTCGGTTATTGCCAAACCAGAAGAACTTCCCAATCTACCTAAAGAATTAGGACTTACGAAGTTAAACCCCTAAAAAATGAATGGAAGGGAGTTTGAGGGCGTTGCCCCAAACCCCTTAAAATTTGGGTTTTATCTTTCATGGTGTAAGTCCTAAGAATATGAATTTTGTTCATGTTTCCCTCACAGCAAAATTTGAGATAGAAAAAAGAATGTCATTTTAGCGCACTTAATGCTGAAGACAGACTAGCTAAAAGCGCGATCGCAACCAATACTAAGGCGATTACTAGAAGCCAAAATTGCAGCGTATAAAGCTTTTTGAGGGAACCCATAGCATCCATAAGATTCCTAATATCATTCCCTCTGCTATCCACAATTTGCCTAAAAGAAGAGCCCGCATCCCTTGTCCAGACACCAATTAGCACGAAAAATAATCCTTGGCTAATTCCTCCAATTCCAGGCGATCCTAACCGAAAGTCTTTAGATTGAACTAAGGTAAAAGCAAAAAATATGATGTTTAGGAAGCCAAAGAAAATAATACAAAAACCGACCGCTTTCATTCTTGTCGCTACTTCGGCAAATACGCTATTTTCTGATTCGTTAAACTCGTAATTCTGTGGATACATAGGATTTTTATACTTTTTTGCTAGCTCTATCAATTTTAATTGGGCTACCCTAAGTATTTTTAGATGTGCTAGAAATTCAGATGGCAGAACGCATCGCGATCGCAATGCCTTTCCGCAGGAAATAGGGAATCGCCATCCCTGAAGCAGATTGCAGTTAAAATGTACTAATGTTTATTTTCAATACAAAATGCTGCCACGCGATTTGCTTAATGGTGTAGAGAATCGGGAAACGTTGAGCCGATTGCTCGACCAGGGCGATCGCGCCATACAAAAATGGGAAACGGTTTGCAGCGATTTCCTGTCGCCGCCAGAGCTAGCCGAGGCAAATCTGATTTTATCCAGGTTAACTGAGATCCATTTCTTGGCCTGGGGTGGTTACCCTCAAGCAGAGCGACAAAGAGTGGCGATCGCCCGATCTGACCTGCCACTGGAACAAGACATGGTGGAATTAGCAGTGGTCGATATATCAGGTAATTTTCTGTTTGACAGCGCTTCCCACCGAGATTTTTTGGGTGCGATTCTTGGCTCTGGAATTGAACGTCAGAAGGTAGGCGACCTCATCGTTTTAGGCGAAAAAGGGGCGCAGGTAATCTTGGTGCCCGAGCTAGTGCCATATTTAGAAATGCAACTCACCCAAGTGCGGACTGTCCCCGTGCGAGTGCGGGCGATCACCCCTACCGAGCTTAAAGTTCGGACTCCCCAGCAGAAAGAAATTACTACGGTGGAGGCATCTCTCAGGTTAGATGCGATCGCCTCAGCCGGGTTTGGAATGTCGCGCAGTAAGATGGTAGACCTGATTTCAGGTGAAGATGTACGCGTCAACTGGAAAACAGTCTCTCAGGCTAGCTACCAGCTCAAAAGTGGAGACCTGATAGCCATCCGTGGCAAAGGACGGCTAAATGTTGGCGAAATAGCTATCACCAAGAAGAATCGCTATCGAGTTCTACTTAGTCGGCTTATTTGATTTTGGGGCTGGGAGTCTATGCTCTAGGGTTTCGCGCGCTCAGAGAGCTTGCGCAAATTTACCGCACTGCACAGGATCTTTTTAGAGTTGAGGTTTTGCAAGCAACTAGATTTATTTGTGCGATCGCTAACTGATATCCAACCAGGATCGGTATCTAGATCCACCGATGCAATATTTGTTTTCGTTGTTATTCTAGTTGCAACTGGTGGTAACCCACGCTCGCTATTTGCGACCACCTCAAAGACTGCATTACTCCCTGCTTGAGAAATTGATAACACTGCAACCCCTAGTACAAGAGCTGCAATACTTGCCTTGATACTAAGAACGTTATCCATATCTTTTTGCTCCTCTCCCAAAGTCTCTGCTAAACTAATACATTAGCCAACCTGGTTAACCCACCGCTTCGCCTATATGGCTCATCCAAACGGGTTATTGCTCCAGACTGAGTTAGGCGGAATTTTCGGCTAACTCTTACCTAGGAAGACGAAAACCAATTCGGAAAAGTTTCATTTTCGAGAAATTGCCCAGGTATAAAGCATATCTGACAGTTCCTCTAGGGCAACGGGTTTACTTAAATAGTCGTTCATACCAGCAGCCAAACATTTCTCTCGATCGCCCTTCATAGCATTGGCCGTCAGACCAATCACGATCGTCTTGTGGTGCGAACTGATTTCAAGCTTCCGAATCGCATGGGTTGTCTCATAACCGTCCAGTACTGGCATTTGGCAATCCATCAACACGATATCGTAATTTTGTTGTTTGAGGCGATCGAGCGCTTCTTGCCCATTAGCTGTACAGGTAATGGCGGTACAACCCAAGCTAGTTAGTTGTCGAAGCGCCACCTTTTGATTAACTAGATTATCTTCGGCAACCAGGATTCTGAGACTAGCTAATAGATCTGCATTTTTGGGAACTTGCTTTTGACTTAATGTATTGTCTAAGGATGTTCTAGCACTTGGGAGCTCCGTACTCAAAACTCCAGTTAAGCATTCTAATAGACGCGATGCTCGAATCGGTTTGATCAAGTAGGCATAAGCAAAATCCTGCTCTACAAGTCTAGTTGCCTGCTCACGACCTGAGATCGAAGTGCATATAATGCTGTAAGTGCTGCAATTCTCAGTTGGGTTAGCCAGCATTTCTAATAGCTCCCTACAATCACCTAAACCATCTAGGTTAGCGATCGCCACATCGTAATGCTGGCCCATAGAGGTCAAGCGGTCCAAAGAATCTAGAGCTCCACTAATACTATCTAATTCTGTAACTGACATGCCCCAAGCTAATGCGTAGCTAGAGAGAATGCGCCGACTAGTAGGGTGCGGATCGACAATCAGCAAACGTTTGTGCTGTAGTTGTGGCTGAATCAGGAAAATGGAGGTGCTATTTGGCTGCTTTCGAGACTTCTCAAATACAGCGTGAAAAGAAAACACTGAGCCACGGCCAGGTTCACTTTTTACATCCATACTTCCATCCATCATTTCTACTAATTGCTTGCAAATAGCTAGACCTAGACCAGTACCACCATACTTGCGGGTAGTAGAAGCATCAACTTGGGTAAAAGGCTGAAATAAGATCCGCTGATTTTCTGGCGTAATCCCAATACCTGTATCTCGAATTGAAATTGCGATCGTCGCAGTAGTATCGGTTTCGTCATATAAGGATGCCTGGATCTGCACTTCACCGCGCTCGGTAAATTTGATGGCGTTTCCCACCAGGTTCATAATTACCTGCCGCAATCGAGTTGGGTCTCCTACCAAGACTGTTGGCAAATTTGTATCTACCAGCGTAAATAGTTCAATTCCTTTGACATCAGCTTGTGGTGCAAGCAGATCGGCAACGGCTTCCACACTAGTCACTGGATCGAAGTCCAGCTTTTCCAGGTACATTTCACGCGCTTCTAGTTTTGATAAATCCAGGATGTCATCAATGATTAGCAATAAATTCTCACCTGACACCCTCAGCGTTTGCAGATAGTCCTGCTGCTCAGAGCTGAGCGGTGTTTTTTGCAGCAGTTCAGTCATGCTCATCACACCATTCATCGGTGTGCGAATTTCATGACTCATATTTGCTAGGAAGCGCGACTTGTACTTAGAGGCTTCGATCGCTTTCTCTCTAGTTTCGACTAACTCCGTGATGTCATGGAAGTACCAGACTATGCCGTAGAACTTGCCGCTAGGCGAAATAATACGCCCCGAGTAGAAGTCGAGTACTCTGCCGTCATCAAGCTGGATCTCTCCGCGATCGAAGCGATCGGCTCGATCGTAGGCACTCTCAATTACGGCAATTAACTTGCGCGGGATTTCTGGTAGAGCAGAGAGATAACCAATTAAAGCAGCATCGCATCCTTTTAATAACTTTGCGGGAATCCCCCACATCTGGCAAAAGCGAAAATTGAAGCTGACAATTCGACCTTGTTCGTCAACAGCCAAGATGCCATCAATAGCCGTTTCATATTGGGCAATAATTAGAGAGTTAATGCGTTGCAATACCTCATCTGACTGCTTACGTTTGGTAATGTCGCTGGCAGTGCCCTCATAGTAAATTAACTTATCCTCTCGATCGCGCACAGCATGAGCTGTTTCTGATATCCAGATGATGTTGCCATTGCGGTGACGGATCTGAGATTCAAAATTGGTGACAATGCCTTTGCGCTCGATCTCGGTGACGAATTCCTGACGACGATTGGGATTAATGTAGAGATGTCTATCTAAATCAACTAAATTCGCAATTAATTCCTCAGGTGTACTGTATCCAAACATTTGGGCAAGCGCAGGGTTTACACTGATATAACTGCCAGTAGGTGAAGTTTGGAAGATGCCTTCAACTGCATTTTCAAAGATGTTACGATACTTTGCTTCTGTCTCTCTCAGTAGGGTTTCGGTAGTGATGTGATCGCGAATTTCCTGTTGTAAGCGCATATTTTGAGATCGCAGTTGCTTCTGCATATGCCTTAGATCGAGGTGGTTTCTGACCCGTGCGAGCACCTCCTCAACTTGGAATGGCTTGGTAATGTAGTCTACCCCGCCTGACTGAAACGCTCTAACTTTGTCCTTCGTCTCACTAAAAGCGCTAATAAAAATTACAGGAATCTCAGCGGTGTTGACGTTAGCTTTGAGCAAACTACAAACCTCATAGCCCAACATGTCAGGCATATTAATGTCTAGCAAAATCAGGTCTGGTAGAGCTGCATCGACAGTAATTAATGCTAGTTTTCCGTTGGTGACGCTGCGTACAGCATATCCTTCGTGCATCAGGATTTTTGACAAGAGGCGAAGGTTGTCTAGGTTGTCATCAACTACTAAAATGTTGGCTCCAGTCTCACCTGATAGCTGCATAAACTAAATTTTTCCTTGGCCAAAGTGCCAGCAGACGGTCGTTTGATCGAACCTTGAAACGAGCAACACCATTAATGGAAATAAAATGCGTATGTTGATATTTTACCTGTTATGGTGGGGAAGTTGACACAAGAGCGCAGAGCCTCCTGCGACTAAGCTACAGTGTAGGATTAAAAGAAAGTACAGTTTTTGGTCATGACTAGTCCGAAGATCGATCCCAACGAAGCACCCACTGCTACTACTATGAGTGACGAGCAATCTTTAGCTAAAGCTGAGTCCTTGGCTGTTGATTTTGCCGCCGAAGTCGATGTCTTAGATTATGGTTTAGATGATGACCTGGATAGTGTCGCACAAGACGTGGAAATGTCTTTGTTCGATCATCTTGAAGAGTTGAGAACCAGGATCTTCTACGCGATCGCTACTGTACTGGTTGCTGTAATTCTTTGCTTTCTATTCGTCAACAAAATTGTTTATCTGCTTGAGATCCCAGCTCATGGCGTTAAATTTTTGCAACTATCGCCTGGCGAATACTTTTTTGTCTCGCTCAAGGTGACTGGTTACAGCGGCTTATTACTTGCTAGCCCGATGATTTTGTACCAGATTGTCAGATTTGTCTTGCCTGGGCTTACCCTAAAAGAAAAACGGTTTGTTGCACCGATTGTATTTGGCTCTAGCTTCTTATTCCTAGGCGGCATACTGTTTGCCTACTATGCATTAATTCCAGCGGCACTTAACTTTTTCATTAGCTATGGTGGCGATGTAGTCGAGCAGTTGTGGTCGATCGATCGTTACTTTGAGTTTGTTTTATTACTTTTATTCAGTACTGGTCTAGCCTTTCAGATTCCTGTAGTGCAGGCATTACTTGCTTTAACAGGTATTGTGACATCAAAAAGAATGCTATCGGGTTGGCGATATGTGGTGCTGGCTGCCGCTATATTTGGTGCAGTTTTAACTCCATCCACAGATCCTATGACCCAAAGTCTTTTAGGTGGGGCGATCGGCGGTCTATATTTTGCCGGCATTGGTCTAGTCAAGCTCATGGGACGATAGCCATTCAAATCTGATTGTCTGAATTTCTGAATCAATGACGCAAACACAAGACACTCCCAAACGATTTGGTCTTAGCAGAAAATATCAACAGCTTCGGTATGAGTTACTGACTGGCATTCTGGTATTTCTAGTTGTGATGCTCATCGGGACGCTGGGCTACCAGCTAATTGAGGGGTGGAGTTGGCTAGATGCGCTGTATATGACTACTATTACCCTAGGGACGGTGGGCTTTGGTGAAACCCATCCGCTTGATGAGAAAGGGCGTATTTTCACGATCGCTTTGATCTTCATGGGTTTGATCAGCATTGGCTTTATCGTGAATCGGTTTACAGAAGCAGTAATTCAGGGCTATTTTCAAGAAGTAATTCGTTTGCGGCAGCAAAAGCGATTAATGGAAGTTTTAGATCGACATTACATCATCTGTGGGTTTGGCCGAACGGGGCGACAGGTAACCGCTGAGTTTGCCTCGGAAGATATTTCTTTTGTGGTGTTGGATAAGGACATCGAACAGGTGCAACAGGCGGAGCAGCTAGGCTATATGGCTGTATTAGGCGATGCTTCGCTGGATGAGACTTTACAACGAGTTGCGATAGAGCGTGCAGTCTGTATTGTCTGTACGCTACCATCGGATGCGGAAAATTTGTATACGGTACTTTCGGCCAAGACACTAAGCCCTGAAATTAGGGCGATCGCTAGGGCAAGCAGCGAGGAGGCAATGAAAAAGCTGAGGCGAGGTGGGGCAGATGAGGTAATTTCTCCTTATATTACAGGTGGCAAGCGTATGGCGGCAGCGGCACTGCGCCCACAGGTGATGGATTTTGTGGATGGGATTATTTCAGGTGCAAATCGTTCCTACTATATTGAGGAATTTTTGATTGATGCTGCTGTCTGTCCAGAGGTGGGACATACCCTCAATGAAGCCCGTTTGCGATCTAGCTCTGGAGCTCTAGTTCTGGCAATTCGTCGTGCGGATGGAACGCTACTGGGTGGCCCTAATGCTAATACAGTTTTGCTAGATGGTGATGTCTTAATCTGCATGGGAACATCCGATCAACTGCGTCAACTCAATAAGATTCTTAGTCCAATTGCAGATCGACAGACTCCCCCGCGTGAACCCAAAGCGCACCCAAACAAGGATAGAGAAAATCCTCAGAATGTATCAGAAGACCCCGATCCGTTTCACCGCTAGAGGAAATATTAGCGATGTGACTTTACTGTCAATACTGCCACAAAAAGCTGGTCGCAGGGGCGCAGCCCCCGCATGGGTTTTAATGATTTATCTGTGGTGGGTTTGGTTGCAATTTTCTGTAATTTTATTTGTAGTTCTTGCCGTTTCCACCGTTACTGTTACTAGAACTTGTTGTGGCCAGAACTCTCTCTACTAGCTTCTCAGGTACCTCCTGAAGATGATGGAACTCCCAATGAAAAAATCCAACTCCCATAGTCAGCGATCGCAATTCCACAATTAAATCCTGCATTTCAGCTTGAGGCAAATAGGCTAACACCTTATCCCAACTAGACCAATCTTGCTTGGCATCATAGCCCAACACTTGACCACGCCGACCGCTAATCAGGCGAAGAGCTTTTGAGGTATAGTCACTGGGAATAGAAATCTCAGTTTGAGCGATCGGCTCTAGTAATGTTGATTCACATTTACTCATACCCTCTTGCATAGCTAGGCGCGCAGCCTGCTTAAATGCTTGCTCTGAACTATCTACTGAATGATAGGAGCCATTTGTTAATGTGATTGAGACATCGACTACTGGAAATCCTAAAGGCCCATGCGTTAAGTATTCTCGCACTCCTGTTTCTACGCCAGGGATGTATTGCTTCGGGACGACACCGCCCACAATGCTGTCTTGAAAGCTCACACCTTCTCCACGCGGCATTGGTTTAATGTCGAGATACACATCTCCAAACTGGCCGTGACCACCGGATTGATGTTTGTAGCGCCCGTGGGATGTTGAGGATGTACGAATGGTTTCTTTATATGGCACCTGCGGTAAGTGAGTCGTCATATTCAGGTTGTACTTGCGACGCAGCCGATCTAGAGCCACTTGGAGATGGATTTCCCCTTGCCCCCATAGAATAATTTCGTGAGTATCGGCGTGTTGCTCCCAGTATAGTGATGGGTCTTCTTCTAGAAGCTTGTTGATCGCACCACTGAGCTTCACTTCATCATTACGATTTACAGGCGTAATGGCAAGAGCAAATACTGGTGCGATCTTTGCCGCTTTGGGTAGCTCGATGCTAGTTTCAGGATCGTTACTGAGAGTATCACCTGTTTTAATTCCTTCTAGGCGACCGAGCGCAACAATATCACCGGCAACAGCTTCAGGTGTGGGATGGGTTTGTGCGCCCAATAGCCGATACATGCCGCTAACCCGCACGCCGTTAATAGTGGCACCATCATTCAATCTACCGCGCCAGATGCGGACCAAGGAGAGCCGACCTCCCTGAGGATTTGCATAGGTCTTTAGGACTTGAGCCAGTAGTGTTTCGCTCTTTTTGTTAATGCCGCGCCGCGCCGCTGCCATCTCGGATTCGGGAGCTTCTCGCCATAAAGCTGCTAGTAATGGGCGTGCGCCATAGTCGCGATCGGCGATGCCAATAAATACAGGTACGATTAGATCGCCTCCCAGCTCCATCTTCAAATCTTGGATGATTTCCGCTTCGGGAGGTGCGATCTCTTCTAATAATTCTTCAAGTAGATGGTCGTCAAAATCGGCTAGAGCTTCTAGCATTTCTATGCGTGCGGCTTGCTCCTGCTCCTTTAGCGATTCGGGGAAGGGAATTGGATCGGCAGGAGCTCCAGAGTGATATTGGTATGCCTGCTCAGTAACTAAATCGATAAATCCCTTGATTTCTCCTGCCTGGGCGATTGGGTATTGATGGGGAACTAAAGGGCGTGAAGAGATGGTTTTAAGGGAATGTAACACATCCATAAAGGTAGAATTAGGGCGATCCATGCGATCCATTTTGTTAATAAAAATAAGATGGGGGATCTCCCAGTCATCTAAAAACTTAAATAGTGGTGCGAGAGTTAGCACCCGATCGCGATCTGGTTCGCAGACTACTATGGCTGCATCAACCCCAATTAGGGCATTGTAGGTTTCTTGGGCAAATTCTACCGAGCCTGGACAATCCAAGAAGGTAAAGTTTACTCCTTCATATTCCAGTGAAGCTGCATTAATTTCTACGGTCATGGAGCGATCGCGAGCTTCGGGAGTACTATCGCCCACAGTATTGCGATCTTGGGTGCGGCCTTTACGTGAAATTGTGCCAGTTACAGAGAGCAAACTCTCCAAAAGTGTGGTTTTACCACTTAAGTAGGGGCCAACGATCGCTATGTTTCGCGAACCCAAGGTGACTTTATGGTTCATAGAATCCCTCCACGGGAAAATATAGGGCTAGGCAGATTGGGCTGACTGACCTTTGCTATGCTTTCTTAATAAAGCAATGCACCCATATGCAATCGGCTCAATCGGCTCAATCGACTCAAGACATGAATATTTGCGAACATAGCCCGATTGCGATCGCAGTATTAGAAAATCACGGTTTGTCTTAAGGAAATTTTTACCAGTTGTTAAACTTTAAATATGATTCAAGTAAATGACCTCAGCCCTGAAGCACTCTTCCAAAAAGGGATCGGCCTTAGCAAAATTGGCCAGTACGAGGCGGCGATCGCGGCTTTTAACCAGGCACTTACGATTAAACCCGATTTTGCTGAAGCTTGGAATGATCGTGGCATGGCTCTTGGCGATCTACGCGAATATGATGAAGCTGTTGCCAGTTATGACAAAGCGCTAGCGCTTAATCCAGATCTGCATCAAGCTTGGTACAACCGAGGAGTAGCCCTCGGCAATTTAGAAAAATATGACGAAGCGATCGCGTCATGGGACAAAGCATTAGAAATCGAACCCATACTGGCTGCCGCCCATTACAATCGCGGCTGTGCCATGGCAAATCTGGAACATTTTAATGGAGCGATCGCGGCGTTTGAAAAAGCTACGGATATTGATCCTAACTATGCAAGTGCTTGGTTTAGCAAAGCATGTATCTATGCCGTACAGGGCAACACAGACTTAGCCCTAAACAACCTCGAACAAGCTCTGCAATTCGATCCGAATAGGTATCGCAGTCTAGCCAAAAATCATCCCGGCTTTGCGGAAATTCGGCAGGATGCAAGATTTCAAGCGCTAATCAAGAAGTAGCCAAATAGGTATCTTCTTCGACAACTTGCTGTTTTGGTTCCAAATCTGCAATTACCGTTGTAGCAGCAATACCAGAATGCAGCGTGCATAAAGTGCGGAATGGATCCATAATCGGATCTATGGCAAGAAAGAGGACGAGAACTGCTTCTAATGGTAGACCTAGAGGTTGTAAAACCACGTTCAGGGTTGTAAGTGTAGCTATACCAGTAGCTCCAGAGCTAGCAATACCCGCAAAGATAGAACCAACAATTACAATCGATAGGCTGCCCACACCTAAATCTGCCTTATAAAGCTGAGCTACAAATAGGCTAGCAAGTGTAAAGTAGACAATCTGCCCAAATCTACCGACCGTAACTGCAAGCGGAATGACTACATTGATTGCTTGACGCTTAAACTTAAATCCATCTGTCATGGCAGAAATTGTGGAAGGTAGGCAAGCGAACGCGTTGCTTGTTGCCAGCGCTAATATAGAAGTATCCTGTAAGGTGGCGAAAACAATAGGCAAGGGACGCTTAACTTGACTCCAAATTACAAGAGTACTAAGAATGTATACAATCCCATAGGTAATCAAACCAGCGACCAAAAAATTCACCATGGCAAAAATGACATTTAGTCCAGCTTTAGCAATTTGTGAAGCAAGCAGGCCAAATAGGCCAAAAGGGAGGAGCAATGTTAACCAGCTAATCATCTTATTGAAAGATTTATAAATGGCTTCAAACATATCAAAAATTTGATATGGATTGCTTGAGTTCCTATTGACAATGCCAAGTGTTGCTCCAAAAACAATCGAGAAGAATACTACTTTCAGAGTTTCGCCATCACTGAGAGAACCAAATATATTACTGGGAATCATACTGATGATGAAACTGAGTAGTCCTGGTGGTTCTTTAGGGGGAGATGAAGGGCCACTCAAGGATAAGACTAAATCAACTCCTTCTTTATTAATTAGAACTCCTAAATTTTGAAGAGTTGCCGAGCTTAAGCTTCTACCAGGCCCAAAAAATAGGGCGGTTGCTAGACTCACGAGTGACACAATCAGCATACCAAAGGGAAATACGGCAAGAACCCTCTTGATATAGCGTATAGCATCATTCGAAACCATTAACTTCCCGATACTCATTGTGATGGCAGAAATGAGTATCGGCAAAACACACATCTTGAGGAGCGATAAATAGATATTACCCAAAGGAGCCAGTGATTTCGCAAATTCAGGCTGAGAGATCCCAATGTATATGGCAAATGCGGCACTAAATAAGATTGTCCAGGGGTTGCGTAATAAAACAACTAACATCGAGAGTCGAGTCTTCGGTTTTAGTTTAGTCAAAGCGATTACTCCTACCGAAATGAACCTTCATATCTTTTAATTAATTGATCGGCGTTATAGCTCAGCTTGTTGAGGCTAAGGTTGTAGTTGACAAAATCAATAAGCTGAGAGCTTTGCCAATGACCGATTACGGCAAGTAGGTCAGTTGTATCGCTAAATGCAACGGTTTGCACTTTTAGTGCAAAGTCAGGCTTTTTAAGTACGACTTTCTTGATTTCCAACTCATCACGAAAGGCTGCCAGGATATCTCCTTTGCCTACAGCATCGATCGCGTCATCCCATTTTGAAAACTCAACAACGGTTGATTTTGGGAATCTTCGCTTTGCAAACAATGAATACTGGGTACCTTTAATCACTCCAACTTTACCTTCAAGATTTTTGATGGCTTCTTCAGGAGAAATGCCACCAATAGTGCGTTGCG
>JANMRU010000155.1:0-4346 GCA_031388585.1 Pseudanabaena sp. SOY_30_concoct_251
CCACAATATGATTTCCTTCCCGTCTCTGACTGCCTGCCACAAGCACGTTACTAAAGCGCCTGTGCCACTACTATCAATCGATCTCGTGGCACTCATGTCAACTACAATTTTTCCGGAAGATTTGTCATTGCAGAATTTTCCAAAGTCACTGTGAAATCGTAATGCTTCGGAAACACCAAAATTTGCAGGCGTGCTAATGCAAGCAACCTCTCCAAAATAAGTAACTTTGATCTGTTTAAAATCATCGTGTTTAGGCGCGTACAATCCAGCCGCGATCGGAACATACTTCGCGCCGTAGCGACTAGCTAATTCCTGCGAGCGCACGATTAGTAGATCCAGGCTAGAGAACCATCGCAGGATGCGAGCAGAAAGGCTGATGTCTTTAACTCTAGTTTTAGACTCAACAAAGACGGTAGATAGATGGGGCGAGAGTACTCCTAGCTTAGATAAGAACCTGGCAACCAGGATGAAAGGCACTGCTACACCTGCCCCCGTGGAAACGATTAGATCGGGCTGTTCCCGTCGCAAAACCTGGAAGGCAAGGATCAGATTACGCACCAGATTAGGCAAATTACGGTTGGTGGGACTATTCGCCCAACAAACTCTTTGATCTTCAAGTTCTGAGGCAGTTGTTGATGTATTGAAAGTTACCCAGGAAACATCTTTGGATTGCTGCCAAAACGATTGCAAGCTTTGCATCGCACTGAAATGACCGCCAGAGGAGCAAATCAGCATAACTTTCTGATATTGCTCTGGTTGATAAAGCTCTCTTAGGTAATCGCAAAGTTGGGTTTCTTCAACTAGTTTTGGTGCTTCTGATGTTGTCAATAACTTGAGAAACTTGACTAAATCGCCAGGCGATCTGGCGATCGCAATACCTTGCTTCTCTAGATCGTCAGCCATTTCTAGCTGATGGTCGTCAACATGCTCTTGAAAGTCATGGGTTCGCGGTACAAGCACATAGGGTTTGCCCATGTCCTCTAAGAGCGCGGCTGTACCCTCACCGCAGTGCGCGATCACTACATCGGCATGTTCTATGGTCTCAGCAAATTCCTTTTCGGCTAAAAACTTAATAATCCTAACTCGATCTGGAAGTCTGGTTGAGGAGCCATACTGAATTACAACTTCTTGATTAATAATGCCATAGCGGATCAATATGTCTATCCAATCAAGCAAGGCATTAAATGGATACTGTTCTGTACCTAACGTGACAAAAATCATCTGATTGAATTTATTCCCCTGTCAAGGGTATTTAAGTGAGAATAAGAAATTTGAGGAACTAAGTATTTGAGGGGATTATACCCGCAACAGCCATTTTAGATAACCTTAAAACAAAACACTCGCCGTGAAGGCGAGTGTGATTATCCCCCTGTTTCCCCATTTATCGTTCTATTATCTGTTTGTTGCCCTGTATGTAAATGATATAGGCTGGTTCAAATGCCTTCTGCTTCACCTGTTAGCAAGACAGTAGGGTGATTTCAGTTTGTACCAACTGGGGGAGCGTCCTTTTTGGTTTCACTCTTGCCCAAGAACTTTCAGCCAATTATAGTTAGCGGCCAGTGCCCCACGGAAGGTAGGGTACACGTTATATTTGATGCCAAATTCCTGGCAGACATCCGCTACGATTGGGGCTAGTTGAGGGTAATGGATATGGCAGACATGGGGGAATAGATGATGGACGACTTGATAGTTAAGACCGCCAACATACCAGTTGAGAATGGGATTTTTAGGCGCAAAATCAACTGAGGTTTTAACCTGGAGAATTGCCCATTCATCGTTGATGCTATTGGAATCTGGATTAGGTTCAATAAATTCCGCTGGTTCTAAGACATGCGCCAACATAAAGACTACGCAAATCACAAACCCATAGGTCATATAGGTAATTGCATAACCTGCAATTGCTACTAGAGGGGAATAGCCCAGATAAATTGGCACACCAATTAAACATGCAAGTCCAAATAACTTCAATCCCACCAGCGTCACTGTTTCTAAGATAGAAAGTTTTGGAATATCATGCTCGTGATATTTACGTTGAAATAATCCCTTTTTAATATCACCATAAGACCAGTAAAAAGGAATAACTGGATAAATGAACCAAATAAATAGATGTTGATATTTGTGGAACCACTGATGCTCAATGGTGGGAGTCATGCGAACTAATCCGTCACCATGAATCTCGACATCATGACCCAATATATTTGTATAAGTGTGATGGAGAAAATTGTGGCGAAACCGCCAGAGATAACTAGATAGACCAATCACGTCATAGGTTAAGCCAATCATGCGGTTCACACGATGGTTGCTGGAATATCCTCCATGATTAGCATCGTGGCCAACACTCATGCCTACAGCCCCGATCGCCAAGCCTAAGACCATGCATCCAATTGCTTTAATGCCTAAGGAAACTGGAGCAAATACGACAAATGACCATGTTGTAAGTACCCAAATAAAAATAATCAGCGTCTTAAGATACATTTGCCAATTATCCCGAGGTCTGAGCTGATTTGATTCGAAGTAATGCTCAACCCTTCGATTTAACTCTTTTTTAAACCCAACGCTCTTAGCGAAAGTTACCCTTGCCTGCTGCATAACGCCAAAAACCTGTATATGATTATCTAGTCGCTGTTCCCTTCGGGATTTTAATTTCTTAGCGCCACCACAGCAACTAAAATCTCCGTCAAGCACTTGGCGATGCAAAATAAATTGCACCGTTGTGAACTTAACATAAATTAGCATCTGTTTCTTAACTCCTAACAGTCGAAAATTATGGCTGAGCCCTATGACTGGATCGATCGCGCCTTACAGGTAGTACACCAGGCAAATTGGTATCGATCTCCCCAGGCAGTCTCTAGTCGTGCAGGCACAACTGTCAAAATGCATGGGCAGGATATGTTGATGTTTGCCAGCAATAACTATTTGGGCTTAGCAGGCGATCCGTGCCTGATTAATGCAGCGATCGCGGCAACGCAAGCCTATGGCACAGGGGCAACTGGTTCGCGCCTTGTATCAGGGCATTTAGAACTGCACCAGGAACTAGAAACGGCGATCGCCGAACTAAAGCAGACTGAAGCTGCTTTAGTATTTAGTTCTGGTTATCTGGCAAATTTGGGGGCGATCGCTACGATGGTTGGCGATCGCGATTTAATTTTAGAGGATGCCTATAATCATTCCTCTCTCAAAAATGGTGCCATCCTCAGTGGCGCTAAGGTGTTGGCTTACACCCATGCAAATAACCTAAGTCTTGCCCAATTATTAGAAACTCACCGCCACCAATATCGCCGTTGTCTGATTACTACCGATACGGTATTTAGCATGGATGGCGATCTTTGCCCGTTACGAGAAATTATGGATCTGGCAAATCGCTATGAGTGTATGGTTTTGGTTGACGAGGCTCACGCTACAGGTGTTTTTGGCGATCGCGGTGCAGGCGTAACTAATGCATTAGGGATTAGACAACCACTAATCCAGGTAGGCACACTCAGTAAAGCTTTAGGGAGTTTGGGTGGATATGTGGCAGGCTCCTCCGCATTAATTGATTTTCTGCGCAATCGTGCTGCTAGTTGGATTTACACCACAGGGCTATCGCCCGCCGATACAGCCGCCGCTTTAGCCGCCACGAGCATTGTCCAAACCGAACCGCAACGCCGCCAGCAGTTATGGCAAAATTGCGAATCTCTGCATGTAGCCCTTCGCAATGCTGGGATTGACTCTTTTAGCAACGCTTCGCAGATTGTGGCAGTTAAAGTAGGTGATACCGAGCAAACTCTCAAAGTAGCTGCACATCTTAAACAAAATGGGATTTTTGCACCTGCAATTCGACCTCCCACTGTACCAACTGCGCGCATTCGCATCACTCTGATGGCAACGCATACTGCCGATCAAATTGATATTCTCGCCAAGTCTCTTGTGTCAGCAACCAATAGAATTAGGACTTACGCAGTCAAATCCACGAAAAATTAATGGAAGGGAGTTTGAGGGCTTCGCCCCAAACCCCTTGAAATTCGGGTTTTATCTTTCACGGTGCGTGAGTCCTAAGAGTAATTAGTAACAAGAAATAGATATAGCGTTTTCAAATTGATACTATGGTTGTATAAACACTAAATGTAGTGCGATAATGGCTAACGTTGCGCAGATGTCGATCGATGTTAATCAATGTTTGTTAACTTAATAGCTTCTAGTTTCTAATTCCCTGTGAAGTAATACAAAAATCGGCGAGGTAGAGGTTCGTATGGCAGCTATAGGAATCATGACGGCGCAAGTGCGTCAAGAGCGGGCAGTGGGTCAAATCCAAGTCTATGACGGCATGGGGAAAGGTAAATCCCAGGCGGCATTGGGTGTGGTGTTGC
>JANMRU010000167.1:0-8543 GCA_031388585.1 Pseudanabaena sp. SOY_30_concoct_251
GCAGTGCGTCTTGGTAAAACTCGATTACGCCGCAGTAGGCGATCTATTTGGGCAGACTCATCACGAGAGAGTAAAGACTTATGGGTATTGCGGATCACCTGCGGTGGATCGACGGCTTGATATGCTAGGTCGCCGCGATAAACCGAACTAGTCAACCAATTTTTACCAGTAGAAACAGCAATTATCTTATTAAACCTTTGGGCAATATGCCGCACCGCACCGCGCAGAGAACCATAGAGGAGGAAATGCTCGAAGAACTCTCGCACGATCGGAGACTGAGCGCGATCGATCGCATACTTATCCTTGGTGCGTTTGTAGCCAAACGGAGCTCTACCAGGAGGGGGAAGTGCCTGAATGCGATTCTGCGCATGGGCCTGACGGATGCGATCGGATGGTTTGGTTAATGCGAGATCGGTGCACTCAGTGCGATCAGTGCGCTCGTCTTTATCCATAAAACAAAACCATCGGTAATACCGATGGCAAAAATACAGAACAAATTTACTTTAGGGACAAATTTTTAGAAAAGACCCAAAGTTAAGGACTTATCGATTGGTAGAGTAGCGCCAATACCTAGGTAAATGGTGAATACGGTACCAAACAGAAAAACAGCCATCGCGACAGGGCGACGGAAAGGATTTTGGAACTTATTAACGTTCTCAATAAACGGAACAAGAATTATCCCTAGAGGAACAGCAGCCATCAGCGCAATACCCAAAAGTTTGTTGGGACATACACGCAGAATCTGGAACACAGGATATAAGAACCACTCAGGTAGAATTTCCAGAGGTGTGGCAAAAGGATTAGCTGGTTCAGAGATCATCGTAGGATCCATCACCGCCAGACCAGTGCAAAGGGCAATTGTTCCTAAGATTACAACGGGGAAAATATATAGCAGGTCATTAGGCCATGCTGGTTCGCCGTAGTAATTATGCCCCATGCCTTTCTCTAGCTTGGAGCGCAAGATTGGATCGCTTAGATCCGGTAATTTTTCGATTTTAGACATATGCAATAATTCTCCATCTCTTAAAGTTGCTAGCTATGCAGTCACTTAGTTTTTAGCAGCAGATCGCCATCTAAAACTAACAACGAATGAAAATTCTTAAAACTCAGTAAAAACTTCAGTAAAACCTATAGTGGGCCTGAAATTCCTTGCTTGCGAATCATGAGGAAGTGCGCCAGCATAAACACCGCAATTAACCAGGGTAATACAAAAGTATGTAGGCTATAGAAACGTGTGAGAGTAGCTTGACCAACACTTTGGCTGCCGCGCATTAGTTCAACAATTGTCGAGCCAACAATAGGAATTGCTTCTGGTACTCCAGATACGATTTTGACCGCCCAGTAACCAACTTGATCCCAGGGAAGCGAGTAGCCAGTCACACCAAAAGAGACCGTCAGTACTGCCAAGATTACACCTGTTACCCAAGTGAGTTCGCGAGGTTTCTTGAAACCGCCCGTGAGATAAACGCGGAAGGTATGAAGGATCATCATCAATACCATCATGCTGGCAGACCAACGGTGGATGGAACGCAGCAGCCACCCGAAGTTAACGTCGGTCATGATATAGCGAACAGAGTCAAATGCCTCTTCAACTGTGGGTTTGTAATAAAAAGTCATCGCAAACCCAGTGGCAAACTGAATTAAAAAGCAGGTGAGTGTAATCCCGCCTAAGCAATAGAAGATGTTGACGTGAGGAGGTACGTACTTGCTTGTCACATCCTCAGCGAGCGCTCCGATTTCCAGGCGCTCGTCGAACCATTCGTAAACTTTACTCATGAATTTTGGAACCTAAAATGCTCAACGAAAAAATATTGCGAGTTCATATATTGTAATACTTCTATCCTATTACACCAACACAGTTTTTGGCTCTTCAGGATTGATTCTGAAACCAGAAATAAGTCACCATCGGGATGACTGTAGCAGCAATCAGCAATCCAATCACAATAATGGTTGAACTAGGGGCATCAGTCTCTTCAGCAGTTTTAAAGTTCCTACTGCTCTGGGGTAGAGCAACTTCGACAGCTTTGGGGGGGCCAGGGTCGCTTTCACCAGAGATAACGGCAAATAGGCGAGCGATACCGTCAGTCACGGCTTGGTTGTAGTTGGATTTTTGAGCTGGGTATAGCATTGTTTCGGAAACCACACTAGTAGAGATCGCATCTGGCAAAATTAACTTCACCTTTTCACCAGTGACGATCGCGGTGCGATGATCCTCGGTTGCGACTAATAAGAGTGTCTGGGTTGCCTTTTCTTCGGGTGTTTTAAACCATTTTTCAAAAACCTGGTCAGCAAATTCTTGGGTAGGTTGACCAAAATCAATGCGGCGGACGGTAAGAACTCTAACCTGGTCGCCGGTTTTTTGCGCTAGTTCCTCGAGCTTAGATTCAATCGCACCTTCGGTACTGCTGCTGAGGACGCTTGCCATATCGCGGATCCAGGTGCGATCGCCCGTAGGCAACTCAGGAATATCATAGACTTCCGCCGCGATCGCTAAAGGAGTAAAAGCAGTGGCAAAAATTGGAATGCTAATGACTTGGATGGAAAGTAGCAGTGTGAAACTGGCGATCGCCAGGCGCTTAAATTGGATAAGTAAATTTTTTTTCAACACAGGCACTAGCCTCAACTCTATAACGCTTATTGTGCCACTTTTCAGGTATTCGCTAAAATCTAAACGCTATTTCAATGTCCTAGTTCCTTGCGCAAAGCCTCAAGTTCTGCATCCACGCTAGAAGAACTAGATGATTCTAATACTGGCGTAGCAGGAGCAGAATTTATCATTTTGGTTTTGAGTGCGGCTAGATCTTCATCAACGTTTGACTGTTCTAGTTGTTTAAAGCGGTTTTCCACTTCATCCATACCTAACTCGGCGGAAGCGCTAGCTTTTGCCTCTGCCATCAACACTTTTTCTTCCATGCGCTCGATCGTGCCTGATATGGAGTTAGTGTTAACGTTCCCCAAGATGTTGTTGAGATTTTCCTGGGCTTTCGCAGATTGAATTCTTGCTTTCAACATCTCCTTCTTGGTTTTAGCTTCACCAATTTTGCCCTCGATCGCGATCAGATTCTTTTTTAATGCGGTAACTTGCCCAGACTGGCGATCGATACTATTTTTTAAAGTACCTGCGGTTTCTGCCTGAGATTTGCGCCGTACCAAAGCTTCGCGGGCAAGATCTTCTTGGCCTTTTTGCAGAGCTAGCATGGCTCGCCGCTCCCATTCCGTCGCCTGCTTATCTGCCTCTAGGTACTGCTGCTCTTGTCGCTTCATCGCCGCGATCGCCTGGGCTACAGCCTGTCGCATCTGCACTAACTCGTCCTGCATATCATTTACAGACTGCTCTAGAATCTTTTCTGGGTCTTCTGCCTTAGAAACCAGATCGTTAAAAAAGGATCTGATAATCATGCCAATCCGAGATAGTAGTCCCATAGCTTTAGCTTTTATTTGTGAAGAGCTACATAAATTATATGTGCCCGATAAGCTCAAACTTAACCGGGCACATAAATATTTGGATGGGTATTGTTTGTAGCTGACTAGTGAGTTACCTAGCTACAAGCTGCAAACTAGTCATGCATTTGTTTGCGCAGGGCTTCTAGTTCAGCATCGATCATAGTACCAACTGATGCTTTATTGGTATCAGCGGGGGCGATCGCAGCCACAGGCGCAGCAGAAGGTAGCATCCTTGCCTTTAGTGCTTCCAGCTCATCATCTACTCCGCTACCTGACTCTAAGGTGGCAAACTGAGCTTCCAGGTTGTCCATCCCCAGCTCGGAGGTGGCACTAGCTTTTGCTTCTGCCATCATGACGCGCTCTTCCATACGCTCAAATGCAGCTGAGGCAGAGTTGGTATTAATTTTGCCCAACATATTGTTGAGATTTTCCTGCGCCTTGGCAGATTGCACTCTCGCTTTGAGCATTTCTTTCTTGGTTTTCGCCTCGGAGATTTTACCTTCGAGTCCTACCAAGTTGCGTTTCAGCAAATCGACTTGAGCTGTTTGCTGATCGAGCCCGGGCTTCATCGAAGCTACAGAGTCAGCGTGGGTCTTTTTGCGACTAAGTGCTTCACGAGCCAGGTTTTCATCTCCCTTTTGCAGGGCAAGCATAGCTCGGCGTTCCCATTCCGTTGATTGGGTTTGCGACTGGGTGTACTGTTGTTCTTGCCGCTTCACGGCTGCCATCGCTCCGGCTACAGCCTGACGCAATTGCACCAGGTCTTCTTGCATGTCTATAATGCTCTGCTCCAGAATTTTTTCTGGGTCTTCAGCAGCTGTGACCATGGCATTGACATTGGATTTGACCACCATTCCGATGCGATCTAGTAATCCCATAACTTACCTTTTCCTTAACGATTGAGAGAAAACCTGCTGGATGCAAATATTATTATGCGGTTTAGGCAGCTTTAGAGCGCAAATTTTATCTACTACGGTTAAAGGCTAGTCAGGCTGTTTATTATTTGCAGTCCTGAAGGCTTTAACCAACTAGGCAAAATACCCTTTGTTCTAGAGCTTAAATTTCTATCATATTATCATGCTCAACAATCGGCTATGGGTATAGCAATCTCATCTGAATTGTAAAAGTTGGGTGTGGGGGCACAGCTCCCACGAAGGGGTTCCACCCCTTCACCCCTAAACAAATAAAAACTGATTGCTATTGCTTTACAGGATTAGTTTAGATCGCTCGCAAATTGCGGGACTTATAGCCTCCCGAACCCAGCATTCGTTAAAATTTCTTGCTCAGAAGTTGGCGATCGCCACTTTAGAGCTTAATTTGGTAATACCAAAAGTTATGTGCAGAAAATTTTATGGTGCAAACTTCTCCAGTGCAGTCAGGAATTGAAGCAACAGCGGTAAAAGCAGCGGCTGGATTTCACACCGAAGCCCAATCAGACAAAATTGACGATCTCGAGTTTCTGTTTACTAGAGCAATTGAGTTTCGCCAGGAAACAATTTATTTCTTGATCGTCGATCGCTTTCATGATGGGGACTCCAGTAATAATGAGGGTCCTAACCACGCACTTTACGATGCCACGCGCCAGAAATGGGGGAAATATTGGGGTGGAGATCTACAAGGTATTATCGACAAACTGGACTATCTCAAAAACATGGGAATTACGGCGATTTGGATATCGCCTCTGTTTGAGCAGGTAGAGGATCTGATGTTTGAATTTGCTGCCATGCATGGTTACTGGACAAAGGACTTTAAACGGATTAATTCTCGGTTTGTCGGGAAAGACGAAGAAACTTCGCTCACGACATGCAGTGTCTTCGATCGCCTGGTCAAAGAAATGCACAGTCGGGGCATGAAGCTGATCCTAGATATTGTTTGCAACCACAGCAGCCCCGATGTAAATGGCAAAAAAGGAGTGCTCAACGATGATGGTGTAGCGATCGCTGACTTCTACAACGATGCAAATAACTGGTATCACCACAACGGTGAGGTAACGGACTGGGAAGACCAATGGCAGCTAGAAAACTGCGAAATGGCTGGTCTGGCTGACTTTAACGAAAGTAATATTGACTTCCGCAACTACATCAAAGCCGCAATCAAAAAATGGCTGGATTGTGGCGTGGATGCCCTGCGCGTGGACACAGTTAAGCATATGCCCCTCTGGTTCTGGCAGGAATTTAATGGCGATCTGCAAACCCATAAACCTTCTGTATTTATTTTTGGTGAATGGGGGTTTAGTAAGCCATGGGATCGCGGATCGGTTAATTTCGCCAATCAGTCGGGCATGTCAATTCTCGACTTTGGTTTATGTGAAGGGATTCGAGCCGCTTTAGCTAAAAATAGCGACGGTGGATTTCACCTGATTCAAAAAATCTTCGATCTCGACCATCTCTACGACACCGCCACAGAACTAATTACATTCATCGATAACCACGACATGCCGAGGTTTCAGAGCCTCAACTCCGATCCAGATATTCTGCACCTAGCCATGATTCTGGTGATGACCTCGCGCGGCATTCCCTGTATCTACTACGGTACCGAGCAGTATCTCCACAACGATACCAATGGCGGCAACGATCCCTATAATCGCCCGATGATGCAGCAATGGGATCCAAATACCCAGATTTACAGGGATTTGCAATTGTTTTCAAAATTGCGCCGTCTTAATCCAGCCGTATCTCTGGGTAGCCAGGTACAGAAATATATTGCCCCAGATGTTTACTGCTATCTGCGCCGCTATCGTGATTCCCGTTGCTTTGTGGCGATGAATAAAGGCGCGGCGATCTCCATAGATATAGAGAATACCGAACTAGAAGATGGCGAGTATAACTGCATCCTGACCTCTCGCCGTTTTGAGGTCATTAATGGCAAGTTGCAGGGGTTAACGCTCGGTCACAAGGAAGCAATCGTGTTGAGCTACGTTGGCGATCGCGTCAAAGCAAAAACCATTGCGCGAGTACAATTAAACGGCATCTCTACTCAATATGGCGATACTGTGGCAGTTGTGGGCGATTGTCCAGAGCTGGGTAATTGGGATATCAGCAAAGCCTACCCGCTGGAGTATATTAATGCCAATACCTGGTTTGGCGAGATTGCGTTTACAGAAAGCGCAGGCAAAGCGATCGCCTACAAATATGTAATCTGCCGACAAAATCAGCCGCCACGGTATGAAAATCTCGTCAACCGTCGATGGATTCTAGTCGATCGCGGCACAGTAAAATGGCGAGATCGTTGGTCGGAATAGTATTAAAATAAATTGCTATGACTGGATCGGAATATAGCGAAATTCTTAGCTGGACCCACGAAGCCAAAGTAAAGTTGCGAAACATTCCCTACTTTGTGCGTACACAAGCGCGTCTGCGGATCGAGCAGTTGGCGCGCGAGGCTAACACTGATGTGGTAACAGTGGACATTGTTGAGCAAGCACGCGAGGAATTTGGCCAGTAATGCAACGCGGACATTTATTAACAGAACAGGCTAACCCCAACAGCCAGAATCTCGATCGCCTGGAAATTCTCGAACTAGTTGACCTATTTAACCAGGAAGATACTAAAGCCATTGCCGCTGTTGCTGCCGAAAAGGAAAATATTGCAAAAGCGATCGCGGCGATCGCCGAATCAATGCGCCAGGGTGGCAGATTATTCTACGTGGGGGCAGGGACTAGCGGTCGCCTAGGTGTACTGGATGCAGCAGAATGTCCACCCACATTTTGCACCGATCCGCAGCTAGTCCAGGGGATTATTGCGGGTGGGGCCGCAGCACTGGTGCGCAGTTCCGAGGCGCTTGAGGATAATGAAGCTGACGGTGCAACGGCGATCGCCAATCATGCAATTACAGAGCATGACGTGGTGTTTGGCATTACCGCTGGCGGCACGACTCCCTTTGTGCACGGGGCGCTTAAAGAGGCGAAGCAACGCGGCGCAACCACAGTCTTCTTCGCCTGTGTACCCGCCGCGCAAGTATCCACAAATTACGACATCGAAATTCGGCCACTTGTAGGACCAGAGATTTTGGCAGGTTCCACGCGCTTAAAAGCCGGTACAGCCACCAAACTAGTACTCAACACGATTTCTACAGGTGTGATGGTGCAGTTGGGGAAAGTTTACGGTAACCGCATGGTAGATGTCGCCGTTACCAACAGCAAACTAAGCGATCGCGCCATCCAGATGATTAGCGACCTGACTGGACTAGATTACGAGACCGCCGATGCATTACTAGAGCGATCTGGCAAAAAGGTAAAACTGGCCTTGCTAATGCACAAAACTGGTCTAGATCGAGTTGAAAGCGATCGCTTATTACAGCAAAATCAAGGACAACTAAGCAAAGCGATCGCTAATTACAGCGAATTGCAAAAAACCTAAACGCCAATGGCTAAGTTTGGGAAATTTGGTAGTGTACCAGAGCAAATTGCTATGCTGAGGGTAGATACTTAGCAATCTAACCTCTTGTAACGCAAAGACTATGACCGAAGCGATCGCTACTTTAGATGATGCCCTTAATCGCTGCCAAAACTTGGGAATGAGGGTCAGTCGGCAGCGACGGTTTATCCTGGAGTTGCTATGGAGTGCGCAGGAACACCTATCGGCTAGAGAAATATATGATCGGCTAAATCAATTAGGTAAACCGATCGGTCATACCTCTGTATATCAAAACTTAGAAGCCCTCACTTCTAAGGGAGTCATAGAGTGCATTGAACGCTCTGAAGGTAGGCTATACGGTAATATGAGCGATTCGCACAGCCATATCAATCTTACAGATACTGCACAAATCATTGATGTCAACATCCAACTTCCCCACGAATTAATTAAGCAAGTTGAGGCTCAAACTGGGGTGGTTATTACCGACTATCGCATTGAGTTTTTTGGGCACAGAGCCTAACCTTTAAGGAACTCCTGTACTTTTTTGCTGGTTTACGGAGAATTTAGTATTTAACCCTTTCCAAATGATGGCATTTGAATTCTCTATCTAAAACCACATGACCTATTTTTTCATCCAATCGGGTGAGGCAACTCTATTCAATCAGGTGAAGTAAAGTTGCATGGAATGCACTTTTTGTGATTTTTGATACATATGTCCAGGAGCTCTCACAATACATCTACTAA
>JANMRU010000204.1:0-5763 GCA_031388585.1 Pseudanabaena sp. SOY_30_concoct_251
GATGACTCTTCCGCTCTACAAGCTGCTTTAAATAAAGCTCAGAATTCCACATCAATTCTCTATATTCCTAATGGAACATATTTAGTTTCGCAACCTCTCTACTTTTATCGTTGGATTATGGTCCAAGGACAAAGCACGAAGAGTACAGTCATCAAGCTCAGGGATAATGCATCAGGATATAGCGACCCTAAGAAACCTAGCTGGGTTCTGTTTGCCTCACCCAAGGGAAGTAAGTTAGAAGGAAATGGGGACAATACAGCCCATAGTCAATATGTCATGAATCTTACAGTGGAAACTGGAACAGGTAACCCAGGTGCAATCGGGATAATGTTTATTTCTCATAACGGAGGAGGGTTGCGCGATGTAACTATTCGATCTGGAGATGGCCAAGGTTTGATTGGGTTAGATCTACGCAAGCCATGGGATGGCCCTGCGCTCTACAAAAACGTTAGGATTGAAGGATTCGATGTTGGCATACATTCGCGCCATCCATCTTACAGTAGCGATTTTGAAGATCTTACTTTAACGGGTCAACGCGTTGCTGGTATTCTCAATGAGAATCACCCCCTTACAATTCGCAAATTGGTAAGTTCTCTTGATGTACCAGTTCTCAAGAATAAGGGTGATGCGGGACTGGTGGTTTTCTTGGATTCAGCAATTTCGGGGGAGGGGAACCGCAACACCGCGATCCAGAATGATTCTGGTGGAGCTGTATTTTTGCGTAACGTGTGTATTCAAGGTTATGCTGCCGATATAACAGGCCCTCGCTATTCGTATACCACAGATGCATCTACAGTAATTTCAAGTCACTCTTTAAACTCAATGTTTTCTGAAGGTCACGCCGGTTTTAGAGATAAGCAAATAGCAGATACCCCCCAATTACCTTGGGAGCCATTATCTAATTGGGTTAGTGTATCTAGTTACAAACACTTGGTAGTCAATGGAGATTGGGCTCCAGCTATACAAGCAGCTATCGATAGTGGTAAGACTACTGTATATTTCCCACATGGGAATTATTACAGATCAGGATCGACTATTAGTATTAGGGGCAATGTCCGAGTTCTTCAAGGGTTAAGTTCCAGCATACTTGTAAGTCATGGGCACTTAGGAGATACACCTTTATTTCGCATTGAGCCTGGAATGCAATCTACAGTATTTATTGATCGATTGATTATGGGAAGTGAGTCAGGCTCAGAATCTATAGTGACTATCGAACATGCTTCTCCGAGCAACCTTGTGGTAACAAATAGTCGAGGTATGAGCTACCGAAATGCTAACACTATGTTGGGGGATCTTTTTGTAGATGATATGGTAGGAGGCCCGTGGACTTTTGCCTACCCTCAAAAAGCATGGTTCCGTCAATTAAATGTCGAAAACAAATCGACCAAAATATACAATCACAAAGGCGATATATGGATTCAAGGCTTGAAAAGTGAAGGTATTAATACGCTAGTGGATAATACAAGTGAAGATGCTAAAACTGTTGTTTTAGGAGGGCTTGACTATCCTGCAAACGATAGTGCCGATCGCAATGTATTCCCTTCCTTCTGGAATCGTGGCGGATCGTTGACTGTAGTTATTGCCAATTACTTTACAAACCTGGAATTAGTGCGGGAAGAAGTCAAAGGAACTGTGCGTAACTACAAAAAGCCTCTGGGTGAGCGTTTCACATTTTATGCAAGCACAAACCCAGAGCACCAAGTTAAACAGCCTACACTAAAATGAGATCGTTAACTTCAATTTGAAATCCTCTTTAAAACTTATGGAAAAATTCCATTTTAAGAAGTACGATATAATTCAACCCTAATTTCTTAGAGTTGCAATTCTTGATTTCAATAAGAATGAGCAAATCTCATCACAACTATCCGGCAACAAGGATAGATAGTTAAGCGTATGCCTGAAATCATTTAAGTTAACTACCACTCTTATCCTAATGATTAAAATCGTTTACGACTATCAAGTCTTTTGGTGGCAAAAATATGGTGGCATTTCTAGATATATTTATGAGCTTGCAATCCGTTTATTTGAAAGCGACGATCTGGACGTTAAGATTTTAGCAGGAGCATACGTTAATCAGTATTTAAAGCAAACTAAACCGGGTCTTGTAGTAGGAACTTCAGTGCCTAAACTTCCTAAAACTGGTAATCTCATCAGGAACTTAGACAAAAGTTTTTCTAAATTGTGGCTCCAGGCTAATCAGACTCAAGTTGTGCATGAAACTTTCTATAGCCTGGAAGGAATAACGCCAAAAAATGCTAAAACCGTACTAACAGTTTATGATTTTACCGACGAAAAGTTTGCACCAGACAACCCAGTTATTGCTGCTAAAACAGCAGCGATTGAGCGAGCCGATCATTTGATTTGCATTTCTGAGAATACTCGAAAAGATTTGCTCGAACGCTTCAATATAGCCCCCAGCAAAACTTCGGTTATTTATCTTGCCTCTTCCCTAGAAAATAGTGCTCAAAATGGGGTGCAGGAAGAATCTAAACTTGATTCTCCATATTTGCTTTATGTTGGAGATCGCTCGGGATATAAGAATTTCAAGCGACTTTTAGAGGCATATGCCAGTTCAAAATCTTTGGTCAAAGACTTCAAGTTGGTTTGCTTTGGCAGTCTTCCACTTAGTGAGCAGGTAATGGGGCTTTCAAAATCGCTAAGTATTCCTGATGGGCAAATCCTATGGTTTTCAGGTGATGATGCTACACTCTCTAGTTTTTACCGCAACGCGGCAGCATTCGTCTATCCCTCTTTGTATGAGGGGTTTGGTTTCCCACCACTAGAAGCGTTGTCCTTAGGTTGTCCAGTAGTATGTAGCAACACTAGTTCGATGCCTGAAGTTTCTGGAGATGCAGCAGAATACTTCGATCCATACAATGTTGAGAGTATTGCCAATGCTATAGAAAAAGTGATTTACTCTCAAGAAAGAATTGAACAGTTAACTCAATGTGGTTTTGAAAGAGCAAAACTATTTTCTTGGGATGAGATTGCTGAACAGACCAAGCAAGTATACCTTTCACTAGTATAAGAACTCTAGCAGTTCATTTTAATTCTCGGTTTCTTTAGATGTAAGTAAGTAAGTAAAATCATGGATAAAATTCCAGTATATCAACCTTCTATTGGTGGCGGTGGCAATGAGAAAAAATATGTGAATGACTGCTTGGATTCTGGTTGGATTTCTTCCAAAGGCAAGTATGTTTCCCTATTTAGTGAAGCTTTTTCGGAATATATTGATATTCGTTACTCCACCTGCGTTAGTAACGGTACTGTAGCATTACACCTAGCGATGTTAGCGCTTGGAATTGGCCCAGGCGATGAGGTGATCGTACCAACTCTTACCTATATTGCTTCAGTTAATGTCATCATCTACGCTGGTGCTACCCCTGTTTTTGTAGACTCACTTCCGGATACCTGGCAGATCGATCCTGAGAGTGTTCGTAGAAGTATCACGTCACGAACCAAGGCAATCCTTGCAGTCCATCTCTATGGGCATCCCTGTGATATGACAGCATTGAAAGATATAGCTGCTGAAAATCGACTGTTTTTGATTGAAGATTGTGCTGAGGCGATCGGAACCAAGTACAAGGATCGTCATGTTGGTACATTTGGAGATATATCAACCTTTAGTTTTTATGGAAATAAGACCATTACAACTGGCGAAGGTGGAATGATTGTGACCAATGACAAAACTCTTTATGAGAGAGTTTTGCATCTCAATAACCAGGGATTAGCAAAATATAGACAATACTGGCATGATGTTGTTGGATATAACTATCGAATGACCAATATTTGTGCTGCGATCGGTCTTGCTCAGTTAGAACAGATTGATGGAATTCTAAGAAAGAAACGCCTGCTAGCAGAGCTTTATATGGAACTACTTCAAGGAACAGATTATAAAGTCCACCCCGAAGTGGGAAGTGTTTATCATTCCTATTGGATGGTTTCAATTCTAGTTCCTCAAGCAGAAGTTCGCGATCGCGTGAGGAAACATCTATCAGACGCGGGTATTGAGACCAGACCTCTTTTCTATCCTGTTCACACAATGCCAATGTATTCTCAGAAATATCAACTCCATAGAGTTGCTGAAGATATTGGTTGGCGGGGTATTAACTTGCCGAGCTATCCTGACTTAACGGAAGAACAAGTTAAATATATTTGCCAAACTTTATTATCTTGTGACCTAAGCAATGCCGAACTTGCTTGAGTGCCCTTCAACGGAACTAATTAGGAGTTGCCATAACAACTTGATTCGATAGAGTTGCGACCTAGAGAGCCAAAATTGATTCCATAACCAGCTAAACCAAGATATTTGCGTAGAAATAAATCTAAACTAACCAAACCTAGGAAGGGGCGATCGCCCCCTTTGACATCTGACTGCATACTAATAGCCTTATACTTCGGCTCAGCAAAGTATTGAGCTCATTATCTGGTTGTAATTTCTTGTACTAGGATACTAGCTAAAAGATAGCTTCCTATCCTGCCACCTGCAAAACTGACTCATTGAATCTTTACAAAAAATCCTGCAATTTAAATTACAAACAAAACATTATGAGTAAAATAAATGAACCTAATATATCTGTTGTAATTCCTACCGTCAACAGACATAACACGATTGGCAAGGCAGTTGAAGGAATTTATAAGAATACAATTGCCCCACACGAAGTAATTGTTGTCGATCAAAGCAAAGATGACCTGACTTTCAAAGCGCTAAAGCACTTCATCGAAGAGAACAAATTAACTTATATCAAAGATGAGGGAAGAGGAATTTCCAGAGGAAGAAATGTAGGTTGGCGAATAGCATCAGGCAAAGTCATTGCGTTTACTGATGATGACGCTTGGGTTGATTCAAAATGGCTGGAAAATATTTTGACTACTTTTCAAAGTAATCGTTTCAATATTGGAGCGGTTGGCGGGAAAATTATTCCTGTTTATGAAGAAAAAAATCCTAGTTGGACTATGCCCCAGAAATGGGAATATTTGCTGCCAGTCTGCGATCATGGAGATTCAATTATTCCATTTGCAAAGAATTTCTACCCAATAGGGGTAAATTTTATTACCTATCGACACCTCCTTGAGAAATTTAATGGCTTTGATGAGGACATGGGTTTCACGACTGGCAAGTCTATTCAAATTTCTGGCGAAGATGTAGATTACCATATTCGGTTGAAGAAGAGTGGATTTGAACTAATATATAACCCAGATTGCATCGTATACCACCCCGTACCACTGAGTCGCCAGAATCAAGATTTCTTGAATAAGAGATTGATGTGTGAGGGGGCAACTTATGCTTACAGAAATATTAAAGACGGAGAAATCAAGTTTTTTGGGATTCTAAATGCTATTTTCAGGAGCTTAATTAGATACTTTATTCTTATTTTTTCCAAGGGCAATAAAGAGGAAGCTCATTATCAATATGGGAAAATACTGGTTTTAATAAAATTTGGAATGTTCCAAATCCAGCCTTGACCCTACTTCAGAGCTACATCAAATACATAAATTATTTTTCAAAGATTCGGGTATTTATGGAGATTTTCACTAAAGAATTTTCAGAATGTAGTGAACAACAAATTCACCAAGAGTTGCAGGAAAATGGTTTTTTCTGTTTTGAGAAAGCGTTAACCGAAGAATTCGTAAGTGCGATTTACAAATCTGTTGAAGAGAATCGATTTGGTGTAAACAATAATTGGATTAGAGGCGTTTATACTGAAGGACAATATTATTTGACGCATATGCTTGCGGTATCCAAAGAATTCTATTCGTATG
>JANMRU010000242.1:0-4332 GCA_031388585.1 Pseudanabaena sp. SOY_30_concoct_251
TCTAGCGATCGCGCCACAATCGCAGTTTGCCAAAAATTAGAACAAAACCCTCTCATTCAGGTAGTCTGGCGGATCGCAAACGGAGGGCCTTCAGTGGCGCGGGAAGATGGTTTTAGGGCCGCACAAGGTGAGATTTTAGTGCCGTTGGATGCAGATGATGTCTTACCCGCTAATGCTTTAGAGTTGATAGCCAAAGCTTTTCAAGATACTCCTGATGCTGGGTTTGTCTACGGAAACTATGTGAGGCAGTCAAAAGCCAATGCTGAAGGGGTCGAGATTAATCCTGGTGACATCTCATTACAATCAATGCTGAGAGCTAGAAGATTTTCACTCAGCACAAATTGGCGATTAATTGGTACGACTCCGTTAAAGCGATCGCTATGGCAAGCTATTAATGGCTACGATCTTGAGTTTGGTGTAGATGATTTACATGATGTCGAATTTTGGATACGGGCGATCGCTTCTGGCTGCAATTATGTATATATTCCAGAGGTGATTTATACCTGGCGCAAATACTTGGGCAGCAATAGTAAGCGGGTCACACCAATGTCTTGGTATCGAATTGCTACAAAGTATTTTTCGATTTATCAGGACCTGGGCTTAACTTATCGTGCCTATGAACTATTACTGTTAGGAAGTAAATGGCTAAACAATCCAACAGAAATTCAACAGTATTCTCAAGAAGTTAAGCGTTGTATCTGTCAGGGGAAATTTCAATTTTCCACATTTCTAGCTTTAGGAATCCCCACAACTGTGCTGCAATCTCTATCTAAGCGAATGAGCCAAAAACGATAAACTGATATTGTCTAATCGCTAAAAATAGCTGTCGCCAAGCTGGTTAGGACGTAGCTAGTTTAAGCACAGATTCCATCGCATCACGTAAATTATCCGAGTCCCGTAGCAACTTGGCCAAATTAAGTCCCTTCAACTAGCGGAATGTGGGATCGAAGGCGATCGCTACAAATATTCTCTACCCATTATCGGTTGCAAGACTTCAGGTAGGAGAACTCTTCCATCGGTTTGTTGATAGTTTTCCAAAATAGCAGCCATTGTTCTACCCACAGCTAAAGCAGAGCCATTTAGGGTGTGCATAAATTCTGTACCTTTTTTACCTTTAGTTTTGAATCGCAGATTGGCACGTCGCGCTTGAAAATCACCGAAATTCGAGCAACTAGATATCTCGCGGTACTGCTTGGATTCAGGCAGCCATACCTCCAGGTCGTAGCATTTAGCTGCGCCAAAACCAAGATCGCCAGTGCATAATTCAATGACTCGATAGGGGAGCTTCAAAGCTTGCAGAATCGCTTCAGCGTCCGCAACTAATTGCTCGTGAACCTGCGCAGATTCATCAGGATGGACGAATTTGACTAGCTCCACTTTATCGAACTGATGCAGGCGGATCAGACCGCGCGTATCGCGGCCATAGCTACCAGCTTCACGTCGAAAACATGGCGTATAAGCGCAATATTTGATCGGTAAAGTTTCTGCTTCGAGAATCTCATCGCGATAGAGATTTGTGACGGGTACTTCTGCCGTGGGAATCAGCCAGAGATCGTCTTCGCCACATTTAAACGCTTCTTCGGCAAATTTGGGTAACTGCCCAGTGCCTCTAAGCGAAGCAGAATTCACCAAAAATGGGGGCAAGATTTCCAGATATCCCTTGGCGGTGTGGGTATTGAGCATAAACTGGATTAGAGCTCTCTCTAGAGCAGCACCCGCGCCTATAAGTGCCACAAATCGAGTTTGGGCGACCTTTACCGCGCGCTCGAAGTTCATAATGCCCAATTTTTCACCAATTTCGTAGTGGGGTAGAAAGCGATCGCTCTTGGGCTTATATTCCTCACCCCAGGAACGTATTTCGACGTTTTCGGTTTCGTTTTTCCCAATCGGTGTAGTGTCACTAGGCAGATTAGGTAGTTCTAACAGCAGAGTTTCAGTTTGTTCGCGCAAGAATTTTTCCTGCGGTTCGAAGGAAGCAATTTCTTGCTTAATTTGATTGGCTTTATCCCGTAAAGTTTGTAAATTGGGATCGTCAGGCTGTGACTTTAGCTTTTGGCCTACCTGCTTGCCAATCTCGTTGCTCTCGGCTTGCAGTTGCGATCGCCTCGTTTCTAGTTCCCGCATTGACCGATCCAGGTCAATAATGGGGGCGAGATCGTATTTCCCACTCCTGAGGTCTAGTTTTGCTTGGGTTTCGGCGGTTTGCGAGCGCAGTTGCTTAATGTCTAACACGGTATGCTGTTGGCTAAGTAAAGGCAGAACTTAGCTTATACTACTTTGCTTTTTGCCTGCTATAGCCGACGCCTAATATTCAACAAATAATTTCCACGAGTTGACTTACCATGGAATGCTGGCCTAACCCAAACTCAATACTATTTCTCTTACTGTTTAGCTTATCCATTTTTGGTGGGTGCAGTAATGATTCTCAACTCAAAGCCGATAACAGATCCTCATCTGTGCCGCCTACTCTCGAACAACGTCGTGAAGCAATTGAGCAAAGGACCTTGAAAGTAACTCCTGAATCTCTTGAACGCAAACTGAGATCGATCTCTATCCTCAAAGCAGAGAAAGTGAAATTCATAGAGCACTTACCAGTCATTGAAACCGAATCTGAGTCAAAACGCCGAACTACCGAAGAAGTTGCTCAAAGAGCTATCGCCCTTGCGATTGTGGCTGTAAAGGGAGAAGGGATAGAACAGCAAATAATCGATAAATTAGTGAAAGACTACAGCGCAGAATCTTTATTTACGCCGAAGGAGAAAGCATTTATTCGCAATCCAAATCCGTCATTGCAAGAACGCGCGCAATTCAGTTGGCGCTATGAAGCTTATTGGTTAATGCTTTGGTCGTTAGGTTATGTTAACACACTAAAGCGCCCTGATTCAATTTGCGATGTGCCAAAGGCTGTTGCATTCCTACGAGATAATGGCAGAGATGGATTTATTAAAAAAGCACGCTTGCGATCGCAAAAAGAAATTCTTGATGCTGCGGACTTAATCTATCGGTATCACTGGGCTGTGACCGATGCGCGAATTAATAGCAAAGATAAACCTGCTGGACTTGACCCTGGAGTAGTATTAGAACGTCATTATGCATTGAATTGGTTGATTGGCTACATGGAGCAGGAGTGGGATGATATCTCAACTGATACGTAGTATCGAGGTCTCTATAAAGAGTAGTTAGGATATTATCTCTACTGTGGGATAATCAGCGATCGCTACTTATTACTTCTTGATTATTCCCAAATTTTTTCTCATATGCCTCTCGCATCACACCTTCTTTTTCGCCATAGAAAAATGATAATAGAGCAAAGCGCCGGCCTGTTGTTACATCAGTAGCCTCATGGAGGAGAGAACAGCTAAAGATTACAGCGCTGCCAGTGCTGGGTTTATATACGTGAGGGCCGTATTCAGGGAATCGCAGATAGCCTCCTTCATATTCATCGGCATTGAGATTTAAGGTCATCGCGAATTTGCGATGGGCAGTCCCAGAAGTTGTATTATCGCGATGGGCGCGGAAATAGCCACCACGGCTGGCATCATAACAAGCAATTTTGTACTCTTCGCGACGACTAGCATCGTAATCAAATGCTTTTTTGATTTCAGGAAAGATTCGTCTTTGTATTACCCAGTCCAGATAATTTTTAACTCCCCCATCCGCGAGAAAATGGTCAGATCTCAGCTTATGACTAGGATCGAGATAGCCAACTGTTTTCTCTCCATCTTTGACCATGAAGCCAGAATCGCTATGGCCTTGAGTTTCCCAAATCTCAATCAACTTACGACACTCCATCTCCGCCAGCACATTGGGAATCAGCAAAACAGGAGCCTGCATGTATATTTGATGTGGCTCAGGTAACTGGCAATAAACGCCTATATCCGCTAAAATACGATTTACTGGCGATTCTAAATCGCTCAATTTGTAGATTTTGACGATTCTCTGATTGATATTTAAAAGGAAGGCCAGGCGCACAAAAATAGCATCCCCAGCTTCATTTGGATAACAAGCTCCATATTTTTTGCTAATATTCGCATCAAGATCGCTGAGAAGTTGAAAGGGCAAATGGAATTTCGCTGCGAAATCGACTCGCGCCTCAGGAGCATCAGTGCTAATCAAAGCAACTTTTGCTCCTAAAGCTCTAAATTCCGCAGTTTTATCCCTAAAGGCACATGCTATATCAGTGCAAGCGGCAATTTGATCCGAAGCGTAGAAGACTAGAACTAATGGCTTACCGGCATATTCTTCCAAGTCAACTAGCTCATTGCTCTGATTGTTTAAGGTAAATGAAGGAGCTGGGTCTCTTACTCTAAGCGTAGTTGTTGCCGTTTCCAT
>JANMRU010000412.1:0-4178 GCA_031388585.1 Pseudanabaena sp. SOY_30_concoct_251
TTATTTTCGAAATAAAGAACGCCGATCAGCTGACTATGCTTAAGAATTGGCATACAAAGGAGCGATCGCGTCTGTTGGTGTTGAATGTAAGGATCGGTTGAAAAAGACGGTTCGCTGACGGCATCATCAAGCACTAAAGTTTCTTGAGTCCGTTCTACCGAGTGAATGACGGAGAGAGGAATGGTTGCACAGTCAGCAACAGCGACCCTTTCTGGATCGCACTGTTTACTTCCGCTGCATTGAGCCGACACAGTGAGTTGACCGTCTTCTAGGAGAATCAGAGCGCCCCTTTCGGCTCCGGCATTTTCGATGACCACCTGCATTAACGTGGCAATTAATCGATCGAGGTGGGTGATTTCTGAGAGAGCTTGGGCCGCTTTCATCACCGCAGCCAGATCGATCTCCGCAGTCGAATGACTGATCGTTCCCTCGGTCAAAGTTGAATTTGATTGCCGAATCAAGTTGGAATTGAGTAGTTGTGGATAGCGGTTTTCTAAGTCTTTAACTTTAGCTTTTGCGCCCCAGCGATCATAGCAATAGTGCGCCTCTTTCATGTAAGTTTGAGCAATTTTTTTTCGACCTCGCGCTAAATAATGCTTAGCCGCTAATTCATAAGCCACTGCTTCTTCTTGGATAAACTCATTTTCAGCAGCACCTGCGATCGCTCGTTCGTAAAGTTCCTCAGCCTCAAAGAATTGTCCTAAAACCCGCGCTTTTTCTGCTTCAATTAACTTGTGTTTGTGTTGAAAATTAGTTGGAGCAGAATGCGCCCATTTCTCTATCTTCTCTTGATTTCTGTTCACCTTAAGCAGTAGATTTTCTTGTTCTGAGAAAGAGAGAGACTGATATGTTTGTATCCGAACTAGAGAATCGTAAAAATAGAATAAAGGTGTTGAGAAAGTTCCTGAAACTCCATCTAGATAAAGTTCAGTTTGAGAAGCATACTCCACAGCTTGTACAATATTTTCAAACAAATAACTTAGGATAAGCTTGTCTAGATACAAATAGTGGAGATGAGTTCTATCGGTTGCTTCAAGATAACTTGATAAGAGCTGTTCTTCACTACAATGCTTGCCGAGCAAACAATCTGGCTTTTCTACTTGATTTACTAAGTTGTAGATAACCTGCTGCAATGTATAAATATAATTTAGAGTGCTCTCTTGTTTAAGTGAAGCGAAAACACCAATATAAATTTTAATCTTTGACTCAATTTCACCTAGCTCTGACCCAGCAAAATATAAATGTGAACATTCAAGTTTTGCACAGATGCCGCTAGATACTAAATCTCCGGTTTCTAGTGCAGTTTCGTATCCCTCTTGAATTAATGGTAAAGTTTGTCTAATATGATCTTTACGATGCATGAGATGACCTGTAATCATTTGTATAACTTTAGGCTTAAATTCTTTACTAGCTAATTTCTCGATCAAGCTCAATGCTAATTTACCAAATTGATAAGCTTCTTCAGAATCTTGCATTACGCCATCGAGAATTAATCCGCCGTAAGCAGCGTAGGCAAACGTTGAAGAAAAAGTGTTTCCATACTGAGCAGATAAATTTATCTGCTCACACACAATCAACGGTAGCAGTAGAGGAGCAGATGAAAAGGCAGATCCAGCTAAGCTTGATAAGATTTGCATGGCAGCCAATTTATCTGGCTCTCTCATCATTGGCAGGTTCAGCAAATCCTCCATATTTATGGAATTGAAGTAGTCTACTGTTTCTTCTAATTGCCTTTGAACATCAATTTCTGTTGGTGTCTCTGGTAAAATGATACCTAGAAACTCTAAAACTTTTAAACCAATTTTAATTGCTTCTGTATGTTCACATTGCACCAAGTAAGTTTGGATTTTAGTTTCATAAACTTTTATTTTATCCAGAACAGTGACTGCATTTTTTATGACAACGATCGCCCATTCTTCCATTTGTCGGAAGTCGCTACATAGATAGGCTGCTTCTGTCGCTTCTTCGTGCAATGTCAAAGTCAAATCGTATTGAAACTGCCAACTATTGGTGGTTAGCAATTCTATTCCTGTCGTTAAGTACTGTAGTGCTGCATTATAAGCTAATGATCCTTTCGCTTTCTGACCTGCTAATAGATTCAGTTTGGCAATTTCATCTCGTTCGACTTGATTAATAACAAGCTCAATCCCATGATTGAGATGATCCACAATTTCAAATAGTTGGTCTACTCGGCCCTCTGGCAGAGTTTTTTCGAGTAAATTGCGACCGATTTGGAGATGAATAGCTTGTTTCTGCGACTCATCAATCAAGGCATAAGCGGCTTGCTGGACGCGATCGTGCGAAAACTTATACTCTTGAACCAACAAGTCTTCGTCCAAGTCAGACAAAGGTTGAATTAATCCAGCTTGTATTGCTGCTAGCAAGTCCTGAAAAATCGCTTTCGGTGATTTTTCGCAAATGATCGCCAATGTCTCTAAATCAAACTCAGACCCAACACAAGCGGCGATGGAGAGTACTTGCAGTGTTGCTTCCGGCAATTTCTGCAACTGACGTAGCAGCAAGTCCACTACATTATCTGTGATATCTTGAGCTTCAATCTCAGCCAAGTTCCATTGCCAACTCAACTGTTGGGCATCAAAGGTCAACAGATTTTCGCCATACAGCATTTTCAAAAATTCACCGACAAAGAAAGGGTTGCCCTCGGTTTTACGTGACACAACTTGGGCTAGAGGACGAACGTTATCAGGATTGTGATGTAATGTCTCAGCTATCAGTTGGCTTAACGGTTCCAGTGTTAAGGGGGTCAGAATAATTTCCTGAAGTACTGCTCCCCCTTTTCGCAGTTTCTCTAGCGTCAAAACCAATGGATGCGTTGGAACTAATTCATTATCTCGGTAGGCTCCGATCAAAAACAGATGTTGGGTTTGCTCGTCGAGTAAGATGAGTTCGATTAACTTCAGCGTCGCAGCATCGATCCACTGAAGATCGTCTAAAAAGATCGCCAGGGGATGTTCTTTTGCACAAAATACCCGTACAAACCTTTGAAACGTCAGATTGAAGCGATTCTGCACTTCTGTGGCTCCAACTTCGGGTACAGGCGGCTGCTTGCCAATGATTAACTCAACTTCGGGAATGACATCAATGATGATTTGTCCATTGTTTCCTAAAGCACTGAGTAAACGCGATCGCCACATTTCCACTCGGTCATCTGGTTCACCGAGTAGTTGCTGCACCAATTTTTGCAGAGCATCCGCGATCGCGCTGTAGGGAATATTACGCTGAAATTGATCGAATTTACCAGAGATAAAATAGCCACGCTTTTGGGTGATGGGTTTATAGAGTTCTTGCACGAGCGCTGACTTGCCAATACCAGCATAGCCAGAGACCAACATCATTTCAACTTTAAATCTTGTTTCTGAATTATTCTTGTTCTCTGGAGACGCTACTTGATCAAACGCCGCCAGTAGCAGTTCAACTTCCTTGTCCCTTCCGTACAGTTTTTGAGGAATTTGAAACCGATCGGCCACATCTTGAAACGCTATTTGAATGCAATCAATTCGACCATTTTCTGCTAATTGGCGATCGCAAAGTTCTAAATCAGCTTTAATCCCCCAAGCACTCTGATAGCGATCCTCCGCATTTTTCGCCATTAGTTTCACAATGATATCTGAAACGGGTTTGGGAATCGCTCCATTTACCTCGTGAGACGGAACAGGCTGCTTGGCAATATGACAATGGACTAGCTCCAGCATATTCGTTGTGGGAAATGGCAGGTGCCCAGTTAGAAGCTCGTAAAACGTCACACCGAGCGAATAGAAATCAGTGCGGTAATCGAGCGATCGATTCATTCGTCCTGTTTGTTCTGGAGACAGGTAGGCAAGTGTGCCTTCTAAAACATGAGGACTCTTGAAAGTCGGATTCGTGCGGCTAAATTGAGTAGCTATTCCGAAGTCAATAATTTTGACAATGCCAGTATCCAGATTGAGGACAATGTTCCCAGGGTTGATGTCCTTATGAATGACATGAGCGGCATGGATTTTACCTAGAATATCAGTGAGTTTTATGGCAAGACGGAGAAAAGTAGATAAGGGCATGGGGCAGAAAGTCTCTGGATGCGATTGCATCCATTGCTCTAAGGACTCTCCGCCAAAGTCTTCCAAGAGAATAACAAGCGTGCGTTGATAGTTCTGCTGGCTGAACGCCTTGACAACTCCTTC
>JANMRU010000470.1:0-2717 GCA_031388585.1 Pseudanabaena sp. SOY_30_concoct_251
CTTTATCATCAACAGGGAACTCCTGAAGCTTCTGCCCGTATATAATTAGCTGCTCGTAGCGCTGTTTAGGGTCGGACAATCTCTGCAAGCGCTTTACTACGCGCTCTAGGGATTCTGGTAATTGAGCTGAGGATAACTGCATGATAAATAAGCTTAATCGTTACCTATAGTCTAGCCTGAGTTAGAGCGAGGCTGACCCAAGAAATTAGCCGACAAATATATTAATAGGGGGCTGCGCCTCCAGGAATGAGGCTATTCCTTCACCCCGTCAGATCTGATCTGTTTGCCTTCAAAATTAGTCTCAAAAACTCCAGGCAATCAGAAATGAGCCAGCGATATATGCAAAAGCTTCGATTAAGCCAGCACCGAGATTGGGGATGTCCTGATGTACAATCTCATGGGAAATTTTCACTCCAGGCACCAGGATTACATCAGCTAAGAACCTAATTCCCGCTAATAAAATTAATCCTATTGGAATTGCTAGTCCATACAGAGCAAAGCTAATCGCCCAATTTTCAAATTCTGGATAGTAGGCAACGCGAACAATATTCCCTACAGCGATCGCCAGTCCTGCAAAGGCAACTCCCGCCGCTGGATTATTGCGTTTTTGAATTTCGGCAAACACATCATAGGCCGCAATGCGAGAATACACGGTACTTACCAACACGAGCGTTGCCAATCCTAACGCCCAGCAAGTCAATCCCACCAACCACGTTCCGCTATCACCACCGAGTGCCGTGCTCAAAATTAAGCCATTGCTAATATGGCAACCTGCTTCTAGGGATGCGGCACCAGTATTTTGTTCCTCGCGGATCTCGCGGGCGCAATCACATCGCCGTAGGATCAGCCGATCGCATACCCAAGCCCCGGCCAGCATGAGTAGAATTACAACAGATCCCAAGCTAGTCAGATTTTGCAGCATATCTTGCCAAGAGCTGACAGATTTTGTGATTACTCCACCCAACGCGATCGTGATGCCGAGATAGTAGCCAACTAGGGCGATCGCCACGGCAGGATTATCGCGCACAAATAGCTCGCGATTTAGCTCCATGCGCCGAAATAGCTTTTGGTAGGCAAATTGCCCTAGCCAGAAGATCGCAAACCCAACTACGATCTCCATTACAACGAAGGGAGTACGGCTTAATTCTTGTAATACTCTTTCCATAGAATTTATGTTGATACTATTGCGTCAAAAAGACAATAGAGAATTTTGCTATGGCCCAGGTGTTTTGACACTACTGCCACTAATTTGGACATTGGGAGCTTGAATTGTCGGTGCTTGCTGACCATTCCACTTTTCTACTCTTGAGCGTTCTACCCTAAGTCGTTCTAGTTCTAGGAGTGAAGGCGTAATCGAGACAGCACGTAGGCGGTTAGATTCGGCTTCAGCCTTAGCTTGCTCGATTGTCACCTGGGCTTCACCTTTGGCTTGGGCGACATTCGCGGCGGCCTCTGCTTCTACTTTACGCCGATTCGATTCCGCAGTTTGGGCAGCTTGTTGGGCGGCAAATTGCTCGTTAATGCTTTTTTGAATGTCGGGTGGCAAGCGCAGAGGCGCAAGTAAAGAGATATCTTGAACCACGATAATCGGGAAGCGCTTTTGGGTACATTCAGCCACGTTTGACACGAGTTTTTGTTGACTAATTGGCAGCATTGCTGGGGTCAGCTTTAGATTTTCTGACACCTCGCCAAAGCATTTACGCAGTCCATTCCGCAACTCATTAGCGCGGAACAGCTCTGGGGTTTTGCGGTAGGTTTCGTAGAATTGATGCAGTTTAGTTTTGGTAGTCCCAGGTAATGCCTCGCTTGTGAAACCGAACGAAATACCGACATCGGCGGAAACGGGGCTACCTCCCACGGAAAAGACGACGGCTTCGTTATTGGGTGAACCCTCAGTGGGATCTTGAGTAAATTGGTAGGTGTTCACAAAAGTGGGGAACACGACGACTTCTTCGGTATAACCGTTGTACCAGACCCTACCCGATACGAGTTGTGCGTTTTCAATCCCCTTTTCACCGCCGTATAACTGGATCTTTAAACCAGCGTAACCAGGTTCAACGGTTTTGACACTGGTACCAGGTACTACGCCACAGGCGCTAGTTCCTAAGATCGAAGCGAGTAGGACAAATACTAAATATCTTGATTTCATTTCTTTTCACTCTAAGCCAGTAATTTAGAAGGATTACGAGTATTTACTCCCATTATCGCCACCTGCGGAGCAAATCGAGCGGGGAAATATTTAAAAGGTCGCGATCGCTGTCGTCTTGGATAGCTGCAAATATCTCCAGTCTACGTCTCATCTCGCGGGGTGAAATTCCCAAGAAATCCGTGAAGTTGAGATGTGAGTATTCTGGAAATTCTTTCACAAAGATATTTCTTGTCCTTTGGGCAGCGATCGCTCTTCGCGATACATATACTAGCGATCCGCCAAGTATCAGTGGAATTAATAGCCAGATCGAGAAGCCAACGATCGGTAGATTAGAGTTGAGGAATATAGGTGCGATCGCCAATAAAATTAAGCATAGAATCATCTCTCCCATGCCAATCAGAACCCATTTTCGTGCAGTTCTAACTTTCAAATCTCAAACTTGCTACCATACCTATTCCATTCTCAACCAGTCTTGAATCTCTTGCGTTAGCCATGCAGCCTCTTGCTCACTGATTGTGTGATTGCCAAACTGATATTTTTTTAAATCTGTTTGAATAGCAACTGATGT
>JANMRU010000505.1:0-13225 GCA_031388585.1 Pseudanabaena sp. SOY_30_concoct_251
TTGACTCCATCGCCCACCATTGCCACAACCTCGCCCTGTTTCTGTAGATCTTGCACAACCTTGGCTTTATCTCCTGGTAGGACTTCAGCAATTACCCGCTGAATGCCTAATTGATGGGCGATCGCATCCGCAGTCCGTTGATTATCTCCAGTCAGCAAGACTACTTTAATATTTTCTTTGCGTAGAGCTGCGATCGCCTGACTAGCCTCAGGCTTGATCGTATCGGCTACAGCAACGATCCCGATTAAAAGACCATTACAGCCCACCAGCATGGCTGTCTTCCCTTCTGTTTCTAGACGGCTCAGCGTACTCTCAGTAGATGGATTAAGAAAATAGCTTTCCTGTTGAAACAGACGACGATTGCCCAGGATGAGTCGGTTGCCGTTTGCTTCCCCTCGAATACCACGTCCGGGAATCGCCTGGAAATTCTTCACGTCAGGGATTGACAAATTCTGGTGTTTGGCTGCCCGCACGATCGCCTCTCCTAGAGGATGTTCCGAACCTATCTCCACCGCAGCGGCTAGCTTTAAAACTTCGCCTTCTGGTTGCTCTGCCAGGGCAATAATATCCGTGAGGCTGGGTTCTCCCCTTGTCAGGGTTCCAGTCTTATCGAAAACCACCGTAGTCAGTTTCTCCGCCCGCTCCAGGATTTCACCACCTCGGATTAAAATCCCTGCCTCAGCCCCTTTACCTACACCTACCATCAGAGCTGCTGGTGTGGCAATTCCCAAAGCACAGGGGCAGGAGATAATTAATACAGCGATGAAAGACAGCAAAGCCTGTGGGAAATTACCCAGGATCAGCCAAATGATAAATGTCAGTAGAGCAATGCCTACAACAGCAGGGACAAAATAGCCAGTAACCCGATCGGCAAGCCGCTGTACTTGAGCAGTGCTAGCTTGGGCTTCCTCGACAAACTTGATAATTTGAGCGAGGGCTGTTTCTGCCCCCACGCGCGTAGCGCGGAAGCGGAAGCTTCCCATTCGATTTAAGGTGCCGCCAATTACTTCTGCTCCTGTTCCCTTTTCTACAGGGATTGACTCCCCAGTTAGCATAGATTCATCCACGGATGACAATCCATCAAGAACGATTCCATCTGTTGGCACCTTTTCGCCCGGACGGACAACGATCGTCTCTTCGACCATCACGGTTTCCGCCGGAATTTCCATCTCCATTCCGTCTCGAATTACCCTGGCTGTGGCGGGTTTTAAATCCAGGAGTTTGCGTACTGCTGCCGATGAATTCTTCTTAATGATTTCTTCCATATACTTGCCCAGCAGTACAAAGGCAATAATTATGGCAGAAACCTCAAAGTAAACGTCGCGCTCTTCGACTCGAACGGGCAAGATGGCAGGGAAAAAGACCACCACTACGCTATAGAGATAGGCAACGCTAGTTCCAAGAGCAATCAGAAAGTCCATATTAATGCTGCGGGTACGGATGGCATTCCACGACCCCACATAGAACGACCACCCACCGATAAACTGGACTGGCGTAGTCAAGATAAACAGCCACACTCCCCAAGTAAACCAGGGTAGAAATGGAATCGGAACCCAAGTCACAAGAGTGACACCTGCTGCCAAACCGATAAAAGCCGCCGCCCGCAGAATTGCCAGGAACAAAACTCCCGTCAGCGCAATTGTGACGCGGGTACGCATAGACTTGAGTTCCGCTTCGGGTGATTCAAAAGTGCGCTGGCAACCCTGGCTGCAAAAATAATAGGTACGTCCACCTCGTTCTGACTTTAAAGCTGTCGCTTTCGGTATCATCATGCCGCAAATCGGGTCTTTAGCCATTTCGCCTGGATGAGACGCTGCAACGCTTCCATGCCCATGTCCGTGGTGTGTATTCATTATTTGAAAGGCTCCCTAAATTTACTCGAGGAAGCGGTTTACACATATTTATTTGCAAACCGCTTTAGAATAACCCGATCGGCCGCATCGATCAGCCTGTAAATACTTCTGATTGTTATTGATGGTGATGAAATGGGTATGAAATGAAGTCTAAAAGTGATGGAGAGTACCTTAAGTTTTGTTACAGCCAAGCAAGATCTTATCGTGATTTCATCCTGATTTCATCGCCCAGATCTATGGTGAAAATAGAGGCGAAGAAAAATCTTATGAAACTGATAAAATCTGGAGAATCTGGACATCAATGGAAAACGAACAAGCCATTGCTGCTAGCCATAGCGGGTCTATTAGCAGGTGGGGCAGTGACGGGCATACTCGTTACGAGTGTTGTGCAAGCACAGCAAGTTCACAGAGGCTTTCCTTACTCTGTCAGCCAAGCCATGCCTCATCGTCGGGGCATGATGATGGGACAGCAAGCCGATCGCCATTTCATTACCATGATGATTCCGCACCATGAGGGTGCTGTTAAGATGGCAGATTTGGCACTAAAACTCTCCAAGCGCCCGGAGATCAGGAAATTAGCAGAGGCGATCGCGCGCGATCAGACCCGTGAAATCGACCAAATGCGATCGTGGTACAAGCAGTGGTATGGCACGAATGTCCCTCCTATCTCTGCGATCGAAGATATGGGAATGATGGGGATGCGCTCTCGCATGATGGGTATGATGAACATGACGAAAGCCGACCTCAAAGCTCTTGCCACCGCATCTGATTTTGATAAAGCGTTCATCGAAGAGATGATTCCCCATCACAAGATGGCTTTAATGATGACTCATATGATTGTGGATAGCGATCGCCCCGAAATGAGAAAGCTCGCCAGTGCGATTGTCCAATCTCAAAGTGCCGAAATCGAGCAAATGCGCCAGTGGTACAGCAGTTGGTATGCTAGCAAGTAAGCAGGAAAATATATGCCTGATAAAAAAGTAAATCGCTCCTACTGGCTTGAGTTTATCGGTTATAGCTTGGCCATAATGGTTGGCATATGGTGGGGGCTTTATGGGATTAATTCTGGCACTAAGGAAGCGCCAAAATCCCAAGAACAGCGATCGCCCTCGGTAATTAACTCCCAGTACTAGCGAATCTCGATCACATGTATATTGAAAAAGTTGCCAAGAGGATAGAAAGTATCTTAGCTGCGCCAGAAACTAATCTATTTCTATTTGGGTTTCTGCTGCATTTTGTCTATGAAGTTTGGCAGTCCCCATATTTTGAGTTTTACAGAATGCCAACCTTAGCTGATAAGGTAAGCTATATCACTCACTGTACATTGGGTGACGGTGTAATTACTGTAATTAGTGGGGGAATTGTCAGTTGGGTGGATCGCTCTCGCTCTTGGATATTACGCCCAACTTGGCAGGCAACGATTCTCTTTACTAGCTTAGGTTGGTTTTACACGTTCATCTCAGAGATTTATCGCATTCGCATTGCAAAACTTTACGGTGTCTCAACCTCGGTTGTACCGATTGTGGAGATTAGCTGGCTACCACTTCTGCAATGGATAATTATTCCACCTTTAGTTCTGTATATGTCTAGAAAACACATTTTAGGGTATCAAAAACATAGATCTTCTTGATTTTCGCGAAGTTTCATTAGCTCTAAGTTATAGATGGCATCTAGTTAAAAGAGTATTTATGACAATCAGGTGCTTTTGGGGCAATTTCATCTTGATTTCATCTGCTTTCAGTAAGTTAAGAGGGAGTGCTGCTTAGAAAAGCATTCAGACAAACTGGTTGTCTAGCTCAAAACATACATTAATGAAGAAAATTGCCGCTGCGATCGCTGTATCTGCGACCCTACTCTTTGCTCAAGGTTGTTCGTCGTCAGTTAAATCTGCGGAAGAAACGCCACCTGCTTCTACAACCGTTGCTTCATCCAAAAATCCCCATGAAGGACATTCGATGAATGGCGCTGAGATGCGCGACACAGAGATGCCGAAAGGGGCTAACTCAACTCAGGCAAAGTTGACTGCTCCAGCTAATATTGCTCCCAAAACAACTGTACCTTTAACGATTGATGTGCAGGATAAACAGGGTAAAGCGATCGCTAAGTTTGACACTTTCCAAGAAAAATTAATGCATCTGATCGCGGTTAGCGACGATCTCGAGAGCTTTGACCATGTCCACCCCACGTACAAGGGGAACGGTCGTTTTGAGGTCGGGGTTAGTTTTCCTAAATCTGGCAGCTATACCCTATTCAGCGACTACAAGCCTGCCAAACAAAGTGAAGTAGTCTCTGTGCTGAAATTGCAAGTTCCAGGTGCTAGTTCTTCTGTTCCAGCGATCCATCTAAATCGCACCAAGACTCTGGGTGACACAAAAGCGAAGCTCACTTTTTCGGAATCAACGCTCAGAGCGGGGGAGGAAGTAACAGTGATGTTTAACCTTCGGCAAGCAGCAAACAATCGACCAATTCAAGACTTACAGCCCTATTTAGGTCAAAGAGGCCACCTTGTTATATTGCGACAGATCAACCCGCTTGCAGCAGAAGACTACATCCATGCCCATGCCGTTAAGAATTCTCCTGATGGACAAGTAGAGTTTATGACTAAATTCCCCCAATCAGGTAGATACAAACTCTGGGGACAATTCAATCGCAATGGCAAAATTATCGTTACTGACTTTTGGGTAGATGTGCAGTGAGTGTTTATTTCCTGAATTGTATGAAGATTTTTCGCTGCTTAGCAGCGATCGGCGTCAGTACCACAGTTATATTTAATGAGGCAAAGCTAGTCACTGCACAAACAGTTACTAAGCCTATGCTGAATAACTCTAGCCACACGCAGAAAGATCCAGCACCAAGCAATCTTTCTCCTGCTCCCGATCCTTTATATCTGCCTACCAAACTAGATGAAGTCAGGCTTGAGAAAACCCAAGCGATTACGCTCAATCAAGCTCTAGACTTGGCACGACAACATCATACCGAGCTACGTATAGCCGAGCTAACCCTAAAACGCAGTCAAGCAGCACTTCGCCAAGCACAAGCGGCTAACTCGCCAACCATTGCCGTAGTGGGTGAACTAGAAAGCGATCGCTCTGCCAAGGAGACATTTCTAGATTTACGTAAAGATAGAGAAGTTAGGCGATCGCTTAATTCTCTCGGTAGTACGTTAGAGGCAAGCTATGACATCTTTACATCAGGGAAACGAGAGGCTCTGGTTAAAGCGTCTGAGGAAAAGTTGCGTATCGATCTTTTAGATGTACAGCGGTTAAGCGAACAAATTCGTCTGGATGTGACTAATGCTTACTACGATCTACAAGAAGCAGATGAACAAGTGCGAATTGCTCAGGCAGCAGTATTAAATGCCAAGAATAGTCTCAAGGATTCTGTTCTTTTAGAAGAAGGTGGTACGGGGACTCAGTTTGATATTCTGCGTTCTAAAGTACAGCTTGCGAATGCCGAACAGGACCTGACCCAAGCTCAGACTCAGCAGGAAATCTCTCGTCGTCAACTAGCCCAAATCTTGAATGTATCGCAATCTATCGATGTTTCTGCCTCCGATGCCGTACAAAAAACGGGGGAATGGGTTCTATCGCTTGAAGAAAGCATTATCCAGGCATATAAACAGCGTGTGGAATTGCAACAGCAACTCGCACAACGCCAAATTAGCGAACAGCAACGTCTTGCGGCAATTGCCGATGGCAAACCTCAAATTAGTTTATTTGCCAATTATCAAGTTTTGTACGGTTTAGATAACGGCGTGGGAATTGTTGATGGTTATTCGGTTGGCGCAAGACTACGCTGGAATCTTTTCGATGGTGGTGCGGTACAAGCCGCCGCAGAGCAGGAAGAGGTGAATAAGGCGATCGCTGAAACTAAGTTTACCGACATTCGTAATCAAATTCGTCTCCAGGTTGAAAAAGCCTATAAAAATCTGCATACCAATGCCAAAAATATTCAAACTGCTGCACTCGCTTTGAAACAATCACAAGAAAGCTTAGATCTTGCACGGCTGCGTTTTCAGGCTGGTGTTGGTACTCAGTTAGATGTATCTATAGCTCAGAGTGAATTGACCAAAGCAGATGGCAATCGAGTGAGAGCAATTTTGAACTATAATCGTGCTCTTGCCTCGCTTCAGAGAGCAATAGCTAAATAGATAATTTGATCGTTCAAATTGGATATCTAATTTCATCACAATTTCACTCCTCGCTGTCAAGCTAATAAACGACAAGTTAATGAAGTGAATTAGTGAGAGGAAGCATGTTGAAAAGGTTGATTTATGCCACAGTATCTACACTGGCTTTTCTAGCTTCGGTTCCCGCGATACAAGCTGAGGATGTTGCTTCTAGTCCTAGAGCAACTCAAGTTATTCAGAGTAGCGCGATTCCAAATAATGCTGGTGCACCTAGGGCAACCTACCATTTTGAATTGCGTGTTGGCGGTGGTTCTCTTTCTCAGATCACAATTGATATACCAGAGGAGGTTGCCATTGGGGAGATTGAAGTTAAATCTCAGTCAGGACAAAAAATTGATGCTGCTGCCTCTGTAAATAATAAGGTGGCAACGCTTACTTTTGCACAGCCGATCTCTGTAGGCACAACTATGGATGTTTACTTGAGAGATGTATCTACCAGATGGCAATATCCAAAGACGTGGTTTTTTCCCATTGCTGGGAGTGTTGGTGGGGTGAATATTCCATTTGGATTAGCTCGAATTCAAACCTATGGTCACTAACGTTTAGCATTATTAGGGTTTTAACGCAAAGGATAATGATAATTTAACCCTCATTGAGGCAGACCGACCAGTCTGCCATTTATTGTGTGCATATGAAAATCAACTTGATTGTTCTAACATCCAGCAATGAGCGATCGCACAGAGAAAGTTTGATTCCAGGTTTCTGCAAAATGCTAAGGAATAAAATTTCATCCTGATTTCATTTGAGTATGTGACTATAACTCTAGCCTTTACTAAAACTTGCCAGCTAATCCTACTGATAGGTCATGGCAAGTAACTGAAGAATATTAATTTTATGCAACCAAGCTTTGTGAAATCCAACTTTTTGGGACTAGCGTTTGTAGCGATCGCCATTTCTAGTGGAACGCTATCCGGTTGTTTTAGTGCATCCTCAAACCCATCCTCTGACCCAACGTCTATGAGTCAGAAGCCCAGCATAAAAAAACCTGAACCTAATCCTATGGGCAAGATGGATCATGGCAACATGTCCAATCTGTCAATGGATTTGGGGCCAGCAGATGCTAGCTACGATTTACGGTTTCTTGATGGCATGACACCTCATCATCAGGGAGCTGTAGTAATGGCAAAAGAAGCCGCTCAGAAGTCTAAACGTCCAGAGATTCTGAAGTTGGCGAGCAATATTATCAAAGCTCAAGAAACAGAAATTGCCCAAATACAGAAATGGCGGCAAGCCTGGTATCCTAAAGCTGGTAGCACTCCTATGGCATATAGTACTGAGATGGGACACACAATGGCAATGACCCCAGAGCAAATGAAAGGCATGATGATGTCAGGCGATTTAGGTGAGGCGGATAAGGAGTTTGACCTGCGCTTTATCAATGCCATGATTCCGCATCATGAGGGAGCTTTAGTCATGGCGACCGATGCATTGAAAAAATCTCAGCGCCCCGAAATCAAGCAACTGGCGCAAGCTATTCTTACTTCGCAGCAGGCTGAAATTCAGCAAATGAAGCAGTGGCGGCAAGCCTGGTACAAAAAGTAACTTTGCAGAAGTCTAGCCAACAGATCTGGAGCATTACCCACAAAAAACAGGTCGCAGGGGCGTAGCCCCCACATGGGTTTTAATCATCTTATCCGTGGTGGTTTTGATTGCAATTGGCTGTAGTATCCAATGTAGAAATACTTTAAGAAAAGTATTATGCATCCACTATGAAAATTCTTTTAGTTGAAGATGAGCTAGACCTGGGAAGGCTAATTCAACGCAGCTTAAACCAGGAGAAATATATTGTTGACTGGCTCCAAGACGGCGATCGCGCTTGGCAATATCTTGAAAATCAGTCCACTCAGTATACGATCGCGATCTTTGACTGGCTATTACCTGGTTTATCGGGAATCGAACTATGTCAACGCCTACGCGCACAGGCTAATCCATTGCCTGTGCTGATGCTAACAGCTAAAGATCGAATGGAAGATAAGATCGCGGGACTAGATGCCGGCGCGGATGACTATTTGGTAAAACCGTTTAAAATTGCCGAACTATTAGCCAGACTGAGAGCATTACAGCGGCGATCGCCACAGATGCAACCACAGCAATTACAGGTTGGCGGTCTAGTTCTAGACTTTGCTACTTCTAAAGTCTTGCTGCATGACAAGGATCGACAACAAGAGCTTTTCCTGACGAATAAAGAATTTCAGCTTCTCGAATATTTTATGCAGCATCCCAATCAGATTCTGAGCCGCGATCGCCTGATGAATCAACTTTGGGAAATCGATGCCGAACCAATTAGTAATGTCGTCGCCGCTCAAGTGCGTTTATTGCGGCGTAAGCTAGGAGAATATGATTATGACAAACTAATTGAAACTATCCCAGGTATGGGCTACCGTCTCAATTTGCCGCCATGAATCATTGATCTACAGATTTCGTGTAAGGTGAGAATGAATATCACTGCCAATGCACAAGACAACCAACGCCCAGCTATGAAAAAAATCGAGCAGCGCCACCCAGCAAGTTCGGACATACCTAAATGTGAGACACACATGGTGCATTTGGATAGCGTGCGGCAGGGTAAGCAACAGGTCTTGCCAATGGCAAAAGCACAGCAGATGTCTGACTTTTTTGGAGTCTTAGCTGACCCTAATCGTCTGAGGCTACTATCCATTCTGGTTGATGCCGAAATGTGTGTCTGCGATCTAGCCGCTGTCCTGGAGATGACCGAATCCGCAGTGTCACACCAGCTACGCACACTCAGATCGATGAATCTGGTCAAATATCGCCGCGATGGTCGTAATATTTACTACAGCCTTGCCGATAATCATGTTGTCAATCTCTACCATGAAGTTGCAGAACATTTAGGTGAGACAGAAAGTTAACTGCGGTGTAGCATAACCAGTCAGCAAACATCGACAAATTCTGGACATCGTGGCAATATATGAATAGTCCCTCATATATTCAGTAATATGTCCAAACATAGTGAATGTTGCAGTCATGATGATGACAAGCAGGAGCATCAGGAGAGTCCCGAACACGATCGCAAAGATGGTCATGACCACGAACATGAGCATGAGCATAGTCACGGCGAAGGTGGATTTGACCTGAGAGCAGAACTGGCTCCTGTAGTATTAGTGGTTGGACAGTTTGCTATAGGGACAGCGTTTGAAGAAACCCTGCACAATACACCTTTTTCGATCGCTGAATATGCCATCTTTATCTCTGCCTATCTCATCGCTGGGTGGAATGTGTTGATGATTGCTGGGCGCAATATTCTCAAAGGGAGATGGTTTGACGAAAACTTTTTGATGACGATTGCCACATTGGGCGCGATCGCCATTCACAAACTGCCGGAAGCGGTTGGTGTGATGTTGTTCTACAAAATTGGTGAATTGTTTCAAGACTATGCGGTGGGAAACTCGCGGCGATCGATTAAAGCCGTTTTAGAAGCTCGTCCCGACTATGCCAACCTTAAAGTGAATGGTGTAGTTACAAAGACTTCTCCTGATCAAGTCAAAATCGGCGACATCATCACCGTCACAGCAGGGGAGAAGATTCCCCTTGATGGCACAGTAATTGTCGGAACTTCCCAAATAGATACTTCAGCACTCACAGGCGAATCCGTACCACGTTCAGTGAAAGTAGGTGATGTAGCACTAGCAGGAATGATCAATAAAACTGGGATTTTGGATATTCAAGTTACCAAATTATTTGGAGAATCCTCCATCGCCAAAATTCTTGACTTAGTGGAAAATGCCAGCAGCAAAAAGGCAGAGACAGAGAAATTTATCACCAAGTTTGCCAAGATTTATACACCGATTGTGGTGTTTGTCTCGCTGGCGATCGCACTGATTCCGCCTCTAGTTATTCCCAACGCGACCTCTGTTGAATGGGTATATCGAGCGCTAGTGATTCTGGTGATTTCCTGTCCTTGTGGCTTGGTCATTAGTATTCCCTTGGGATATTTTGGGGGGATTGGCGGAGCTGCCAAAAGGGGTATTTTAATCAAAGGTTCGACATTCTTAGATGTATTGAACGATGTGAAAACTGTTGTTTCCGATAAGACAGGAACTCTGACGAAGGGAACCTTTCACGTCACTCAGATTGTAACTGAGAATGGATTTAGCCAAGATGAATTATTATCTATTGCTGGTCACATCGAAGCGCAGTCTACCCATCCAATCGCTCAATCGATTAAAGAAGCATACAAAGGAGAATTAGATTTAAGCAAAGTTACTAATTACGAAGAAATTGCTGGACATGGCATTCAGGCGATGGTAGGCAATCGCCTTGTGATTGCTGGGAATGATCGCCTCCTTCATCGCGAGAATATTGCTCACGATACTTGTAAAGTCTCTGGTAGCGTGGTGCATCTAGCAATAGATGCCCAATACGCAGGTTACATCATTGCTGCTGATGAAATTAAAGATGATTCCATAAAAGCGATCCAAGATCTGCGCCAGATCGGTATCAAGCAAGTGATTATGCTCTCTGGTGATAACCAAGGTGTAGTTGCTGATATCGCTAGTCGGTTAGGACTAAATTCCTATGTGGCTGAGCTGTTGCCAGAAGAGAAAGTCAATGCTTTCGAGCAGATTCTCAGTAAATCAGGCAAAAAAGAAAAAGTCATCTATGTTGGTGATGGCATTAATGATGCGCCTGTACTAGCAAGAGCAGATGTCGGTATTGCTATGGGTGGTTTGGGTTCCGATGCGGCGATCGAGACCGCAGACGTGGTGATTATGAATGATTCGCCTGCCAAGATTGTTGAGGCGATTCAAATTGCGCGTAAGACTCACAGTATTGTCTGGCAAAATATAATTTTTGCGTTGTCTATCAAGGCAGTATTTCTTGTGCTTGGAGCTTTTGGCGTGGCAACTATGTGGGAAGCTGTTTTTGCGGATGTGGGTGTAGCTTTAGCCGTGATCGCAAATGCAACAAGAGTCCTAAAATAAGTTTGAGTGGCGATCGACAGATGAATTTTAGGATTTTATAGATGCGTTGGTGGTTAGAAAAGTTATCAGTGGCGATGGTCTGCTTTGCCGCAACCAATATTGATGACATCATTGTTTTAATCATTTTCTTTGGGCAGACTAATGCAGATTTTCGCCCTAGGCACATCCTAATTGGCCAATATCTCGGGTTTAGCATGGTGATTATAGCCTGCTTGCCCAGTTTCTTTGGCGGCTTAATTATCCCGAAAATATGGATTGGCTTACTAGGGTTTCTCCCGATTGCAATTGGGGTGAACCATCTGCTCGCATTCAAGCATCAAGAACCAGATATTAAGGCTATTACTACTGATTTTCGCCATTCTCAAACAACTATGTTGGCTCAGATTTTCAAAGTTGCTGCTGTTACCTTTGCCAATGGTGGCGATAATATTGGGGTTTATGTACCCTTGTTTGCTAGCAGTGACTTAGCAAGTCTAATTGCAACTCTTTGTATATTCATGATTGGGATTGCTGTGTGGTGTTACATAGCCTATCTACTGACTCGAAAACTCGCGATCGCTTGTTTGCTAACTAGCTATGGTCACCGAGTTATGCCATTTGTGCTAATCAGTTTAGGTATTTACATCATCGTTGAAAGCGAAACCTATCGCTTAATTACTCAAATTTTCTAATCTATAAGAATTAAAATCATGAACGAAAACACCCCTGAAGAACCAATTTCATCTACCAGTCAAAAAGTGAAAGAACTTCGCAAGCGGCAGCGATCGCAAACTTGGCTACAGCGTTATTCTCGTCCAATTATGGCTGGGATATCGGCTCTGGGCTTAGTGATCACCGCTTATCTCACCTTTGTCAGTTTTTCCCAATCATCGGCAGCTTGCCCAACCAATGCCTGTGATGTCGTGCTTACCTCTCCCTATGCTAAAGTCTTTGGCTTGCCTCTGTCGCTATTTGGCTCTTTGGGCTATGCCAGTATGATTGCTTTTGCGATCGCGCCTTTGTTAGTTAAGCCAGAACAAAAAGAATTTCGTACCAAGCTAGATCACTGGACAGGATTACTACTCTTTATGGGTGGTACTGCCATGATCATATTTAGTGGCTACTTGATTTATCTGCTGGTTACTGTAATTCAGGCTGCTTGCATTTACTGCATAGCTTCTGCGCTTCTATCCACCAGCTTATTTGTATTCTCCATCATTGGTCGCAAATGGGAAGACATCGGCAAATTAGAGTTGTTGGGAAATAAAACTATTTTAGGGAGAGGGTTTCCCCATTCTCCGCCCATTTATGCGACCTCTAGATAGAAGTTCCAGAGACCTGCAGCTACTAACATCAAGCGGTCATCGAAATCAGTCACACGATTCCTGTAAATTGAAGCTACGGCGTTATATCGCTTAATGCCTGCATGGGCATGTTCACATTTAACCCGTTGACCACTAAATTCTCGATTTTCCTGCTTCTGTTGCTCTGTCAATTCCTTGCCTCTCGGCTTTTTGTGGGGTAAGTGAATGTTCTCAAACTCGTTCTGTAGTCCCTGAAACCCTAAATCGCCCTCTACAGGAATTTCCTCTGGAATATAGCTCACCACCTCTTCTTCATCTAATTGCCGTTTATCATGAACCCTACCTGCTCTGGCTTTGGTCAGAATAATCACTCGTTTTTCGCGAGTACTGCCAGTGATGTGCTTGCGAGTATGCCGTTTCTTCTTACCTGAGTAATGTTCTTTCTGTTTATCTGGGTCTTTAGGACGTTGGACTGGACGTTCAGTTCCATCTAAAATCACCGCTTTAACATCAGGAAAACGTTCGAGGAACTCTTCTATGCTCCGCAACTGACGCTCTGGCAACGCCTGTTTGTACCCCAAGGCCGTCTCTAAAATCGGCAGCAACCGATGCACCCAGTCATGCGCACAGGAGCGGTCAAACTTAAACAATACACTCAGCAAATCGAAGGTGGGATAGCATTTGCAGTACAGCAAGATGTAAAGCAGCTTCGCTGACATGGTTCGTAAGGTTGCTTTGCGTCCCCCTCCGCGAGCGCGTTTGCTTTCTCCTGCTTGTTTCACCAGACTTTCCTCGTAGGCTTCTGTAAAACTGGGCAACAGTTCCTCGAACGCTTTGCGGTTCAGTCCCGTCACCGCTCGCGTCAGGCGATCTTGCTTGAGAATACGTTCCAGATTCAGCATTAGCAAAGATGACATAAAACTAATTGCTATTATCCCCTATTTCCCAACAGGTCTA
>JANMRU010000087.1:0-3871 GCA_031388585.1 Pseudanabaena sp. SOY_30_concoct_251
CCTGTACCCAATAAGTACGGGGATGTTGAAAACTTGGATCGCTGAGTTTATGCTGTAGCTGGCCATGGTTTGTTAAGAGCAAAAGCCCTTCGCTGTCGAGGTCCAGACGACCAACTGGATAAACAGATGTAATTGGGATATAGTCCTTGAGCGTCGATCTTGGGTTGTCAGAGTCCTCGCGATCGCCAAACTGGGTTAAAACTCCATATGGCTTGTAAAAGATTAAGTAGCGGTAGGACATAACGGCTTCGCTATAACATCAGTAATTAATAGGAGGGCAAAGGTAGCATTTCTGGGATGCTATCTAACTGGCCATCAGAAATCTGTTGGACATTTTCCCATCGATATCCCAAGGCATCAAAGGTTTGGCCATTGGGAATCAAGCGCCGCCGGCCTGAACTAATTACGTAAATTGCCTCTCTACTGCCTTTGAGTAAGGTTCCATCCTTGAATACAACTCGGGTAGAAGTTGAAGATAACTCTGGAATCGCATTGAGGTTGAGATCGCTTATTATGCGAACATTTTCCCATTTGTAACCTGAAGCCTTGAATGTAGCTTCATCGGGAATCAGCCGACGCTTATTGCCGCTAATTACATATACTGCTGGTAAACTCCCTCTGATTAGAGTGCCATCTTTAAAAGCGATCGCTCTAACTGGTAAAGGAGCATAATCAGGAATAGATTTCATCTCTCGATTAGATATTCTTCGCACATTTTTCAATTGATAGCCCAGTGCTTCAAATGTCTTGAAATCGGGAATTAACCTGCGTCCACCCAGGCTGATTAAATAGATATGCTCTGTATTCCCTTTTACTAAAGTGCCATCTTTAAAATTAGGATTGGGCTTGAGTTCAAGCGGAGGTAGTTCAGGAATTGCTTTTATCTGCTGCTCTGAGAGTTGGACGACATTTCCCAACTTGAAACCCAAGACTTCGAAGGTCTCCGTATTAGGAATGAGCCGCCGTCTTCCCCCATTAATCACGTATATAAGGGTTGGCGAAGTACCCATGACTAAACTACCTTCCTGAAGTTTTGGGAGGGTTACTACCTGTATTAAGGGTTTGCGTATGGATTGATTCTTCTTGGTTGCTGACTGCGCATCGGCTTGGTGAGATGCGACTGCGACTGAACCCAGTATCGAGAATGCCGTACCTATCAAGATTAGTTGTTTCATAGTGGTATTAAGTCAATGGCTGCCAGTCAAACTAGTTACGGCTCTTTTTACTGACGATAATTGTGTGGTTTGGATTCATTTTAGTAGTTTTTGTAGATCTAGAGAGGTGCGATCGCCCTTTTATTGACCGATTTCCTGCAACAGCTGATTGAACAGCAAGCCTGTAAACTTAGTGAACTTAACCAGTGCAGAACAATCAAAGCCTAGACAAAAATTGACTGGAAATATTTTCATTAAGGCAAAGCTAACATACAGATTTTTTCAAACCGCCTGCACCCTCACGATTAGTGTTTTCAATTACTCTGGTCACTGACGATACAATCGTTTCGTCATTCCAGCACTTCCATCAGCATCTTTCGGAACTCCTCAATCCTTGCAGCATATGTTTCTGGGCCTATTTGCCAGCGATCGCTAGCAACAAACTCATAGTCAATACTCGCTTTGCCGTCTCGCTTTATTTTGATTAGACAGACTTTCCAACGTCTGCCTGTCTCCTCTTCCATAACTTCGCACAGTAGTTGCATTAGCCCCAATGTCCCAGACTTTCTCGGTGCTATTGCTTCTTCGAGTCCTTCCGCATCGTATGCATAGCCGCTAATTCTTCTACTGCTAGTATCCACTTGACCGACCAAAACAATGCCAAACCAGCCATCTACAACAATCTCAGGATCGCCTAAAAGTGCTTTCCAAAGCTGATTAACTACGTCATTAGATTTCTGCATCATTGGAGAACCCTACTTTGGGGCACTGAGGCGAGTCTTAATTCGTTTATGTACGATGTAGCTATAACGTCTCGGCCATCAGGGGCGCGAGCAAAAATGGAAAAACCCAACTTGTAGAGTTTTTCGAGCGTCCCTTGCATGGCCTGGTTAGACTCGAACCAAGAACCTGAAAGAGCTTTAGGCTTGAAGCGATCTCGCCCAAACCTAGCAAAAGGCTCTTACAACGTATAGCCAAATACAACACACCCCACAAGCTTAAAGACACCTTTCCATATTTAGCGCCAAAGAACAAAAAATTGGCTATATCTAGCGTATCTAAATTGTTCTCGCAAGAACAACCTTTTTTGAGGCGCACATATGAACCACAAAATATATTGTAGCTCATATTTTCGATTTCATGAGCCACAAGACTGGTTGTTGCTCATAGATGATCTTCAAAATACACTGCACCCCTCAGCCACGTTAAGCAGTTTTGAGCATGCATAAACAGCGGGACGTCTACCACTAGACTCTTTGAGAGTAATCAAGATTTCTTTATCCCGAAGCACAGCAAGGATCCTTTTTGCGGTCGGCACGGGGATTTCGTTGCAGTTTGTAAAGTCTGAAGATTTAAAAATCGGGCGAGAAAAGATAAAATCTAGCGCATGAATAGCATATTGTGAATGTGTCAACTCGATCATTTTGCTTTTTAGCTCATCATAAAGCCTTAGAATTTCTTGTGCTTTTTTTTGGTTCTCTTGAGCTTGTATTGCCACTGCTCGCAAGAAGAAGGCACACCAGCTAGTCCAATCGCTATCACGTGAAATTGATAGAAGTCTTTCATAGTATTCATCACGGTTAGCTTCAAAAAAAGCACTGATATAAAACATTGGACTTTGAATTAATCCAGTTTTATACATGAACAGGGGAACACACATCCTGCCAAGTCTTCCATTTCCGTCAAGAAAAGGATGCAAAGCCTCAAATTCAGCATGGACAAGTGCAAGTTGAACTAATTGATCGGGAGCTTCATGATGAATGAAGTTTTCCCATCTATCCAGTCCTTCTTGCAAGTGATCGACTGAAATCGGAACGTATCGAGCATTTTCCATTGAGCATCCAGATGGGCCAATCCAATTTTGGATTCGTCGATACTCACCTGGAGATTTCCCATGACCTCTAACGCCATCTAGCAAAACGTTATGAGCTTTCTTGATCACACGCTGACACAAAGGAAGTTCACGAAGTAAGTCAATAGCAGACCACATAGCTTGACGATAGTTCAGAACCTCATTTATGTCATCTTTTCGTTCTGTTGGAAGATTATCTAATCCCACCTCTGCCTCATATTCAAGCACCTCGCCCATGGTTGCTTGAGTTCCTTCAATGCGAGAAGACAAGACAGCTTCCTGTGTCGTTAAGGGACTTAGTAGCAGGGCAGCATTCGGGATTGCTGCAAGAGTTACATCATATCGGGCAAGAGCCGCATTAGCTGGACCAATAAATGGAATGAGTTTAGCCCAGTCTATATTTTTGGGAGGAAAATTATCATAGTGATAATGTACAGGCATGTTCATGATCTCAGCTTCAAAGTCACATATAACAGAAGGCTCAATTTTTTCATGAATATGCTGTTATCACTTCATTCCATTTGATTAAATCTTTCGTATAACGTCCCCGTTTACCCGCCGCAGGTAAACCCTCGAACTCAACCGACTATGCTTATACGGTCGGGGTGCAACGGGATTGTTATGCTGCTACATGCCTAAAGATAGCTGCTCATTAAACTTGATTTATAGCTCTTCAAACTATATTGAATTATAACAAAAATACTATCAAGCATCACCATTTGACAATTAATTCATGACAGGATTTCGTTAAATGATTGGTTATCAGCTCCATTTTTGTTGTTGTACGCTTTTCTTAGAGATTCTTTCAGTTTCTCCTGGTCAATTTTAGGATTTTGCTGAAGTTCTTCTACTCCCAGAATTTGCA
>JANMRU010000287.1:0-2903 GCA_031388585.1 Pseudanabaena sp. SOY_30_concoct_251
TGAATATGCATACTTTTCATCCTATGCCGATACCTGGTTAAAGCAGTGTGAAGAGTACAGTAATCAGGTGGTTGAGCGGTTCAATCTAAATGAAAATAGTCAGGTAATTGAGCTTGCCAGCAATGATGGCTATCTTCTGCAATACTTTGTAGAGAAAAATATTCCTGTCCTTGGTGTTGAGCCTGCGACCAATATTGCAAAGGTGGCGATCGCCAAAGGCATTCCCACCCTTAATGAATTCTTTGGGCAAGAATGCGCGCGTAAGTTATTTCAGCAAGGCAAACAAGCGGATCTTGTCGCTGCCAATAATGTTCTAGCGCATGTACCGGATTTGAATGATTTTGTTGCTGGCATCAAGATTTTGCTAAAGCCCCAAGGTGTTTTCACTGGAGAGATTCAGCATCTTGTGAAATTGATCGCAGCAAATCAGTTTGATACGATTTACCACGAACATTTCTGCTATCACACCTTCACCACCCTTGAGAAAATCTTTGCCGCCCATGGCATGACTCTCTTTGATGTGGAGGAGTTGCCAACGCATGGCGGTTCGTTGCGAATTTATGCTTGTCACTCCGATGACAGATCGAAACCTCTGAGCGCTCAAGTAACTGAGCTGAGGAATCGCGAAGAAGCTGATGGATTTACCACACTTGAGCGTTATACCAACTTTGATGAACAGGTTCGCGAAACCAAACGTAAGCTACTGGACTTCCTAATCAATGCAAAACGACAAGGCAAGACAATCGCTGGCTATGGCGCACCAGGAAAAGGTAACACCCTCCTAAATTACTGCGGCATCCGTACCGACTTTCTTGACTACACGGTTGATCGCAACCCTTATAAGCATGGCAAGTTTTTGCCAGGAACTCATATCCCGATCTATCCTCCCAGTAAAATCCAGGAAACCAAACCAGATTATGTGCTAATCCTGCCCTGGAATTTCAAAGACGAAATCGTTGAGCAAATGGGCTTCATTCGCGATTGGGGGGGGCAGTTTGTTGTACCAATTCCTGAAGTCAAAGTTTATTCCTAAAAATGCTTTTCACCCAAACAGACCTAGAAAGTGCTTACATTGTCGAAGTGGAGAGACTGGAAGACGAGCGGGGCTTTTTTGCGCGTACATGGTGTCAGCAAGAATTTAGCAATTGGGGACTCGATGCAAACCTCCTACAATGCAGCATTTCTTTCAATAAAAAGAAGGGAACGCTGCGAGGAATGCATTTACAGCTTCCTCCCTCTGCTGAAACAAAATTAGTGAGATGTACGCAGGGAGCTATTTATGATGTTATCATCGACTTGCGTTCCAGTTCTAGGACATATATGCAATGGACTGCTGTTGAACTGACAGCTGAAAACCGAAAAGCCCTATATATTCCAAAAGGGTTTGCGCATGGCTTTCAAACTTTGGAAGACAACACGGAGATCTTTTACCAGATGTCAGAGTTCTACAATCCAAATTTTGCTCGTGGATTTCGTTGGAACGATCCAAGCTTCAACATTCACTGGCCAGAGGCAGTTACTATTATGTCCGGGCGCGATCGAGAATACAAAGACTTTATTCCAGACAATTTACAATCATCGTACATTTCCTCACCATGACACCCCATGATTAAGTTACTAATCCCAGAAATTTAGAGCAGGTTTGCGCGAGCAATATGAACATTTATGCACAAGAAAAGACTCTCCATCAACTTGGATTGGAAATGCACGATCTCATTACCAAACTATACCCAATTTGCCGAAGCATTACTGGCGATGGAGTGAGAAAATCGCTACATATTCTACAACGACAAATTCCTCTGGAGATTCATGAGGTACCGACAGGGACAAAGGTATTTGACTGGACAGTGCCAAAAGAATGGAACATCCGCGATGCTTATGTAAAGAATTGTTCGGGGGAAAAGGTGATCGATTTCCAGTCGTCAAACTTACACTTACTAAACTACAGCACTCCAATTCATCGAAAGATATCTCTATTCGAGCTAAAAGAACATCTGTTCACATTGTCTGAATACCCTGATTTAGTGCCTTACCGTACTTCTTACTACAAAGAGAATTGGGGATTTTGCTTGAGCTATAACCAGCTTCAGAAACTTGAAGACGGAGAGTATGAAATATTCATTGATTCCTCACTTGAGGATGGGCATCTCACATATGGCGAATACTATCTGCCAGGAGAAGTAGAGGACGAGGTTCTGTTTTCTTGCCACATTTGCCATCCATCTTTGTGCAATGACAACCTCTCAGGCATGGCTTTAGCAACCTTCTTGGCCGATCATCTTAGCTTGCAGCCAAGACGATATTCATATCGGTTCCTATTCATTCCTGGGACAATTGGCTCAATTACCTGGTTAAGCTTGAATGAAACTAAAACCCATCGCATCAAACACGGCCTAGTAATATCTGGGGTAGGAGATGCAGGCGGTATGACCTATAAAAAGAGTCGTCGCAGTGATGCCGAAATCGATAGGGCAGCCACACATGTTTTAAAATACACTGAGCGAGAGAGCAAAATCGAAGAATTTTCTCCGTACGGCTATGATGAACGCCAGTATTGCTCCCCAGGTTTTAATCTGCCAATCGGGCGTTTGACTAGAACACCCTTTGGGAAGTATGCAGAGTATCATACATCTGCAGATAATCTAGAGTTTGTCAAACCTAGTTATTTAACAAATTCATGGGTGACTTACCTAGAGGTCATTGACGTTCTTGAAAATAATAAAAGATATCGGAATACAAATTCGAAATGCGAGCCTCAATTAGGCAAGCGAGGATTGTATGGCAGCGTAGGGGGAGAACAAGATAAGAAAATTGATGAGATGGCAATGTTATGGGTACTTAATCTCTCTGATGGAACCCACACACTATTGGACATTGCTAATCGAGCTGGAGTAAAGTTTCAG
>JANMRU010000174.1:0-1757 GCA_031388585.1 Pseudanabaena sp. SOY_30_concoct_251
CTTCATTCCAAAGACGAACTTGATACTTGCCCGATCCTGTAATCATCTGCTCAAGTGAAATATTCTGCCAGCGATCGCTCACCGAAATATCTACAGAAGTTCTTGAAATCATCTCCTGCTTGATAAGATTCTCCACTGAGATATTGAAACTTAGACTTTGAGATGTAGGTGGATACCAAAAAGTTGGTATTTCTAAATAAACTTCTTTTCTACCTTTTATTTTAAGTCCTCGCAAAACGGGTTGCTGATTGTCAGAAATTTGCCACTTGATTCTTATAGGAGGACATTGCCCAGATTTAATGAGAGTTATTTCAGAATTATGACTCAGTAATTGAATATGTTGACCATACCAACCAGAAATGCTGCATGGAACATAGATACTCAATACATCTATCTCATTATTTAGTTCTAGCTTGACATCCTTTGGGATGAAACAAATTATTTCATTAGTTTTAGAAATTACTGGATTAGTAACATCTAGAGAAATGTGCATACCCATATTTGCGTCAAATAGTAAACAGGGCAAAACATCTGTAATTCCTTCTTGATGCCAAGCAACTAATTCACTCTTATCATGAGCTAACAAACGCAAGCTCCATTGCTTTTCTATACTTTTAATATCAATGATCCGTTCAGGGACTTCTAAGAAATCTGAATTAGAGCGCGGTATAGTTCCTTCCCATATAGTGCGCGATGATACTGAAATGTGACAATAGCAACCAAGTAGCCTAGACCAATTTGGCTCTCGAAGATTCTGTTGTGGTAGTACAAGTTGAATATTGCCAGTGTCAAAAACATCTAAAACTAATGACAAAGCCTTTTTTCTAGATTTAATGATTTTACGATGAGAAATTCTATGGTGTTTTGTCTGAGTTAAGACCTGAATTAAATTGTCCCAATCCCTCAAAAAGAAGTGCTTTGGTAAATAATAGTTTCTTAGTGTATTCTCTCGTTGATTTACATTTCTTAGAATGTCTGGGCTTTCTTTATTACGCTCAAGTTCCAGTGCAACTGTTGCAATACCCTGAACTAATTGCCCCGAAATCGGTTCTACTTTCTCAATATCGGAACAGCTAATTTTAAGAAATCCAATCAACGTCCTCCATTGTGAGTGTTTCTCTTGGCAAAACTCCAACAATTCTTGTGAGAGAAGCCTTTCCGAAGTGTGAGCTAGTTCCCACCAGCCATACTCATTCGCGATTTCTTGCACGAGTTCGGAAAAGTGATGAAGATTCTGTTGAGGAATTCCACTTTGCAGCCACAAGGTTGATACATAGGTATATCCACCTTTAGCATTGACCAGCCCCAAAAGCTTCGTTCCCTCTTTGCAGATTTCTCGAAGCGTATTTGCAACACCTTGGTTGCAAGGAATTTCAATCAACTGCTCTGTTCTTCCGTTTGACTTATATTGACAATTACAAAAACCTTCCCAAAAGCCTTGCTCAGAACTGGAGTAATAGTAAGCATATTCAGATAGAGCTGCAGTCATAATTTTGACCCAGTTTTGCTTTACATCGAAGCTGTTGCAGAGGGATAGATAAGTTATTTTCCCTCCTTGGTTTAGATGTGATTTCAAATTGTTGCCAACGATTCTTAAAAGCTGATTAGAATCCTCTCTGTCTATAGAACCCATTTGGTATCTTATAATAAGTAAAAAAGGTTCAAGACATGGTCTATACAACTGATTTGACCGATAAAGAATGGGAGATTATTGAACCTCTGTTGCCGCCAAAGAAGAAGACAAGACCGCCAAAATG
>JANMRU010000196.1:0-3116 GCA_031388585.1 Pseudanabaena sp. SOY_30_concoct_251
TACCGCCTTTGAGAATCAGACCATTGCCCGTTTTAATCGCTAAAGATGAAATCTGGGTCACGGCATCGGGACGCGCCTCAAAGATAATACCCACAACCCCCAGCGGGCAGCTTAGGCGCTCAAGAACAAGTCCACGATCGAGCTCGCGGTGAATCTGGCGCACACCTACGGGATCGCTAAGTTTAGCCACATCCCTCACGCCTGCTACCATGCCAGCTAGTTTGGTTGGATCGAGCTTCAGTCGGCCAATTAGGGGTTTAGCTAAATGTGCTGTCTCCGCTGCTTGCACGTCCTGCTGATTCGCTGCCAAAATTTGATCGGCGTGTGCTTCTAGTGCTGAGGCGATCGCCTCTAAAGCGTCATTTTTGGCTTTAGCATCTAATTTAGCAAGCGATCGAGCCGCTTTTCGTGTGGCTTGGACTGATTCAAGTAGCGATCGCGTTTGTGGGGTTTGTGGGAGAGTAACCATAATTAACAATGACAAACAGCTTTATATTTAGTTTAACCCCTTATCCACCCTTACTAGCGAGGTGATAAACCAAGAAACCGATTGATAGATTCTACAACTTTGGGATACTTGGGTGCAGGACTGGAGATCTGCAGTGAGATTTCTTCCCCTGACTTTAGGATCACCTTTGTACTGTAGGTTTTATCCCCATCGTTATCTTTATCTTCAATTATTTGTAATTCCTTAATATAACGGAGAACTATCTCTCTAGTCTCAGTTTGGAAAAGACTCTGTTGCTTTAGCCACATGCGATCTGCGGTTTTATCGAAGATACAAGATGTCTGGAATTTTGTGACAATAGAACCATATATAATCCCACAGCCAACTAGAGTAAACAATCCTCCAAATAGATAGGCAAACAAACGGTGATCCTGCGAAATTCTCAACGAACTTCGATCAGTCCCTTTGAGGAAATCATTGATTTTGTCTGCATCTGTCTGATGATTTACGCCTGTCCCTCCACTAAAAAATTCAGTCATTGCAATTGTCCCACTTTTAGTTAAAAGCACCACTCGGTAGGTATAACCATCACTGCTGCTTCTCTCCTGAACATCTGCACTAACTAGCTGTCCAGATGGAATTTGGGTGATGCGTTTGCTCAAAAGATTGGAAGATGTGAGTTCGCAGGCAATCTGGCTTGATGCACTGCGATCGCACTTCAAGCCTACAAGGTTACCAAAGGAAATAACGATCGCTAAACCTCCCAGAAAAAAGGGAGTCCCAAATAAAACTCCCATCAAGCCCCAATTATTTTTGGCTTTGAGTTTTAGCACTGTAGCTGTTTGCTCAACAATTTGCATAATACCCTACCCAAGCTTCATGAATAGTCGCCGTAAATATAGTACTTCAACCAGCAGAAGGTTTCAGCTATCCTAGAAGTGTACCTCCATTAAGTAAATCAAGCTATGGTTGCCATACCCGATCGCATCTTGATGACCGCCGAGGAATACCTTGCTTGGGAACCGACTCAAGAAGGACGCCATGAATATTGGGATGGCGAAGTAGTCGCCATGAGTGGTCGCACTCGCAACCACAATCGCGTTTCTGGAAATTTCTTCAATCTTCTAGATACTGCTCTTGCCGATCGCCCCTGTGATGTTTACATTGTTGATGTCAAAGTCCAAATAGAACCAGGACGGAAGTACTTTTATCCTGATGTTGTAGTCACTTGCGACGAACGAGATCGCGATACACAGATCGTGCAATTCCCTTGCCTGATTATTGAAGTTCTATCACCTTCCACCGAAGCGATCGACCGAGGTATAAAGTTTGCGAAATATCGCCAGTCATCCACTTTGCAAGAATATGTCTTGGTTCAAGTTGAACAATCGGGAGTGGAGATGTTTCGACGTAATGAGCAAGGACAGTGGGTACTGTCAGAATATGCCTTAGGCGATCGCCTATATCTCGAATCGGTGGGCGTAGAATTGGCGATCTCTGACCTGTATCGTCAAGTGCAATTTGAGAAAACTAATTTGGAATTTAGTGGATGAGATAGGACTAGGATTTCGATGACTTATTTTACAATTCTTTCGATAAATTTTGATAGAAGCAGATGGGATTCTGGGGTTTCCTCCGCACTATCCAGAACGCATTGCAGGTGATCGTCGTTATCGGTGTATTGATGTTTGTAAATCGTCAGGCGGTTTACCAGTGTGGCGCGATCGACTTCAGGATGAAATTGGAATGCCCAAAATGGTTTGTCGATCACACGAAAGGCATGGCAGCAGGCAGATGTATAGGCCAGAGGTTGGCATCCCACGGGAGCTTGAAGCGCACGTTCGCGATGTACAGCTACTGCCAGGAAGCGATTGGGCGTGTCACAAAATAATGGATCGCTTTGAGCCGACTCAGTCAGTTGGATGGGAATTGTTCCCATTTCAAAATCGCGATCGTCTCGGATAATTTTGCCGCCGAGGGCGACAGTTGCTAGTTGAAAGCCAAAGCAAGAAGCGAAGACAGGAATGTTTGACTCAACGCAATGCAGAAGCAGTTGCTGGCTAGGTGCAAGAAAGCTATATACTTGCGGTTCTAAGACGCTGGCTTCGCTAGCACCACCAACAAAAAGAGCATCATAGGCTGAGGCGCTATGGATTGGGAAATCTGGAGTGTCAAAGACATTTAGGACATCAATTTGGGAGATCTCTAATCCTGTATGGTAGGCAAAGCTGGCAACTTCTTCGCTGCGCACGCGCGGTTCATTGCGGATTTGTAGGAGTAAGACGCGGAGATTAGATCTGGAATTGGGCACGGCACTAACAACTTGCTAACGATCATCTACTTATCTTCTCAAATAACTGCTTAGATGCGTAGATTGAACAACATAATTTTGGGGCATAGGAACAGTTTTAGATCGTACTTGGCGCACCAAGACGGCCATCTTCCATATGTACAATGCGATCGGCGATATCTAGAATGCGATTGTCATGCGTGACCAGCAAAATCGCGCATCCCTGCTCCCTAGCTTATCGTTGCATAATTTCTACCACATCCCGTCCCGATCTGCTATCTAAGGCGGCGGTAGGTTCGTCAGCGAGGATGAGTTTGGGATGGCTAACCAGGGCGCGGGCGATCGCCACCCGCTGTTTTTGCCCACCAGATAGCGCGT
>JANMRU010000222.1:0-6955 GCA_031388585.1 Pseudanabaena sp. SOY_30_concoct_251
GCGAAGCTCGAACAGGAAAAGACCGTGCGCTCCCAGCTCACGATCCGGGCGACCGCGATTCCGCTGCTGGCGCCGCTTTTCGTGACGGGGCTCAGCACGCGGTATTTCTTCGTCATCAGCGAACTCATCGCGGCCGGACAAACCATCGCCGACGTGCGCGTGGAAAAATACTACGACCAGGAGGCTTCCGCCTCCGGCAATGCGGTGGTGATTTCGGGCCCGATGTTTGCGGTTGGTTAGGCGATCTCTACTCATCTGCTTCCCCTCCCTTCGTTGCCTTTTTAGCTACAGCTTCAACTAATCGCAGCGTGTATTCTATTGCCAGTTCATTCGTTAAACTTATTTCAACATTGGCAATCTTCACGACCTCAAGGTTGGTAATCCATTCTCTAGGATTATTCAGCCACATTTCTAGCTGCGATCTCAAAGGTGTTTCTTTATTGCCAACCTTAATTTTTGTCTCAAACTGCTTTTGAGCATTTCTAGGTAAATCATCCAACATTGAGATAACTAGATTGCCATTATTTTGAAGAGCCTGCCTTGCGGTTAGGCGCAAGCGAGACAGTTGACTGTTACTAATGCCCTGCTGAATATTTGTGCGCCCTATTTGCTCTAGGAGTTTTTGTTCGAGCTTCTGCCTTAATAACCTTTCTGCCATTCGCGCTGCTAGGTTCCGCGAGTCTCCTTGTAACGAAATTTGATTAGCTTTACTCCGTTGATCGGGTTTCTTTGCGTCAAACTCACTTTTAGGTAATAACCAATTCACTGCTACTCGTCCAAAGCCGTCAATCCTTCTTTCCCCAATTCCCTTTGCTTCTAATTGCTTGATTTGCTCTTCAGTCAGCTTAAAGCCTTTAAATACAAATACACTACCCATTATTAAGGCTGGTACTTGTGGCAAGGGCAAGCCCCATTTGCGGTTAAAACCACCTAGGTATTCGCTACCTGCATACACCAGTTCTGTTTCAGGTAAGCTAAAATTTTCCAGAGCTTGCTCGATCTCGCGCTTGACCAATTTGGGATCGGCTATGGGTTGTCCATAATCATCTCGAACAATAGTGCTACTCAGGAGGGTAACTACTAAATCATCTTGACTAGAGCGTCGTGAAGCAGGAATACCGATCTCGTTCCAATCCCCAGAGCGATCGCATTTCACATCAGTTATCTTGCAATGTCCATAACCCGCACTCTGCGAACCGCCAAGCCATATATCATCCTTGGATTGCAAGAGTTGCAGAATTTCGTTAACCATCTCTTCTGTCTCGCATAGGATTACTGCTTGGAATGTTTGACCTACATCAATTGCATCATAGCGAAAGATTTCGCCTTCTCCATCCTTCATGGAACGCCCTTTAGAGCGATCGCGTTGATTGTGAATATTAATCCTTCGCTTTACAGCATACAAAATAGCGTGATTATTGTTGACAATACAGAAATTTTGCTCTACAGATTTTGGCGTTAGCTCATCTGACAGCTCATCTATACTAGCTCGATCATAGATGCACATTGAGGGAGAAGAATCATTATCAGGTATTTCTGCATCTTTGTCTTTAACCCAAGAGCAAGGCACAGGTAAAGTTCTCTTTTTCTCTTTCTCTTTGCTCTCCAAGTACGCATTCAGGTAATGTGCTTTCTCATCATCAAAAAAAAGATTCCTGACTTCCTCTTCTTCAATTTTTAACTTGCTAAGGTTATAGTGCTTTATATAGCGTCCAATAATTGCCCCACGAATCATGCTTCCTGGAATATAGGAATAAGAAACATCACTGTTTGGATCGCCTTGGAAGGAGGTAGCTAGTAGTGGCTGCTGTGTTGTCAGCGAAAAAGTAATTGCTTTCATGCGGTCTGGTTCTCCTTTTGCTCAAAGCCGCGAATGCGATCTTTTGTGATGTCTTGACCACTTGAATCGCACAAGGTACATCTCACATGTCCGCGTCCGCGATTGCGTCCGCTTCCTAGATGTCGCAACGCCAAAGCACCAACTGCCAGAAGGCTTAGCATTTCTTCTTCTACCGTTTCTGTTTCAAACATAAGATCTGCCGTAAATTCTAAATCGCGCAAAGCAACACGAGCAGAACGCAAACTCCCTTCATCTGCAACCCCTGTTTGATTGTTAATAGATGTCTGCCTACGAATTGTGGTAAGGGAATCAAGTGTTTGCTTATCTGTAAGTTGCTCTTCCTGAATTTCATTAGCTACAGCTTTTCTTAAATCTTCTGGTAATTGGGCATCACCAACATGAACTGCTGCTATGGTATTTAGCGAACTACCAGAGACTCCGAATAGGCGATCGGCAATGTTCCGCCAACACACTTGCTTGTCATCGCACAGCGCCCAGATTAGGTTATCACATTCTTCGCTCAACAATCCTTTGAGCGTTCGACCACGCAAGTAAGGAAATCCATAGGGATCGTGTTCTACTTCCTGGTCAATAATGCCTGCTACGCCATCTCCTCGCCCAAAAGTAGTATCGCTTAGTAGTTTTATTTTTAGCTGGAACCTACTCATCAGATTTTATCTCCTTTAGTGGGAAGTAAAATTCCATTGCCTCAATTGCATCAAAGTATCCACAAATGCGCTTCCCTGAGTCATCTGCCCACCCACTTTCAGCTAGTTGAGTACTACATTCCGAAAATAGCGGCAAATTGCCTAGGTTGTACGCTGTTAGGTATTCCTTCGTTGCGTTTTCGCCTTTACGTAATATCTCCCGCAACGCAATAACTTTGTTACGCTTGTCTTTCCATTGCTCACCGTCATTTAGCTCGTGAATAACCTTTGAAATACTTTGCCATGTTCGCCATTCATCATCTTGGACAAGTAATACAGGTCGCATAGCTAAATTGCCTTCCACTCCTTGATACTCTCGCTCTCGAATATCACCAATCGAGCCAATCAAACCACTAGTAGCTAAATGCCAGTCTATAGCCGAGAAATCTACCCCTTTTTTCACAGCTTTATCCTTTGCATACTTTTTGGCACTCTTACAAAGCGCCTCACTTAGCTGGTAGGCTCTAGCAAAAGGATAGTGAGACTTGACAATGCATACACCTGCACAGGCCCTTAACTTGCCCCCATAACTTACAGATTGCTTTTCAAATTCCTCTAGATAGATTGCGGCTAATTCTAACCCTAGCCTACCATCACAGATAAATGTGACATCATCTCCACCGTAAACTATTGGACGAAATGGTAGCTTCTTGCCCTTAAGATGGAGTTTGTCTTTAAGTAGACCGCTATCATATGCCTCAATAATTACTTGAGTAACTTTTTTGAGAGCTTCTTTCCCTGCCTCTTTAATGCTGTCGCAAAGCCGACGCACTTCTGTAATATATTCACGATTGGCTTTCCCTTCACCTACTGCTTGAAAGCGTTTTCCCATATTATTCCCATCGGCGTGAACAATGGCAATGTAGCTACTTTCACCTTCTGAACGTCCCAGATCGTCAAAATCAAGAGGAATCTCGAGTCTTTTAGGCTTTTTAGGATCGAGGATAAAATTTTCAAGTTGTTGGTTTGCAGGTTCAACAGCAACAAGTTTGGCGCTAATTTCACTAGAGATTGGATAAGGCTGGTCTGAGGGCATTTTATGCTTCGGTTCACCGCTGATGCCTATTGCTGCTAGTTGCGTGGATCTACAGGCTGCGGTTACGCCCAAACCTAGTAGGGGTGAGGATGGAACTCGTCCTTGTTTGGCGCGATTGAGATCGTTTCTCATCATGTCCTGGATTATTTTATAGAGGCGATCGCTATCCCAATTAAATTCTCGATGGGCAACTACCAAGTTAATCCCAGGTGCGTCTTCTAAAATTTTCCTGCTGAGCTTTCGGGCAAATGCTTTAGCAAGATCGAGCGTCTGAAATATTAAGACAGTATTTCCACCCCCTGCATAAACCAATTCAGCTTGCAGTTCTCCATCTTCGATATAGGGACGTTCTTGAGGATTTTGGTCATCAGAAATTTGAATTCTCCAATTTTGCTCTGTTTGCAACTCTCGCAGGATTTCTCTCACCCAATTATCCGTTGCCAGTGATACTAAAAAAGATGCCCCAACATTCTCTCTTAGACGGTTGCTCCCGAAAATATAAGACTGAATTCCTACAGTATCGAGTACAGTTACAACTAGCTTCACGTATTTCCCCCTTGCTTAGTAACCCATTCTTGAATTTTCTCTGATAGATTCATCAAGTCTTCTCGACCAAATACAGCAATTTTTGGATCCTCAGTTGTCAGGACTAGCTCACTCCTTAAAACTTCAGGATTGTCATAGCAGCACACTAATGCTACTCGTGCTTCAGCACCGCCTAGTTGTCTAGCGCGCAGGTACGCCTCAAATAGTTTTTGCTTGCAACCTCCCTTGAAGTCAATGGTTGTACAGGAAATAGCAAAAAGCTGATAGCCTTTCATAAAGGCAACATCGAATTCAAATTTATTTTCTTTAGGATTTCCAGGATCTTGTATCCAAAATGATGTTGCTGATTCTTGGGAAACTGATCTGACCTGTTGGAGAACGTGGTGTTCTAGCCATTGACCATCCAACCACTCGCAGACATTCTCTAACTTTCCAAATCCCTTCTTTTGTATGCTTTGGATTGACAGTTCATCATTTAATATATCAAGTGACATAAGCGCTTGCATGATATTTTCATGAGGCTGCAGGCTTTCTGTACTTAACTGAGGGACATTCTTCAACTGGGATTCCGAGAGCAAACGATCTCTGTCATTTCTGGTCGCTTTCCGCAAAACACGATCGCACCATGTCCTCCATACTGTTGCTGCCTGTTTGTCTGTATGGAATTCAGCAAATTTGACTGCTGCCTCTGGTTGCTCGGGGATACTGGTGGGAGGAGACTTATAGGCTAAACCATGCAACTGAAAAAGTTTCTTAAGGCTTACATCTATATGGGCTAGGCAACGGATGCGATCGCTATCTTCTCGATCAATACATATCTCTAATCGACGCGGATCGAGGTAGCTAAATACGGTATCTGGGCGGTTTAAACCTAACAAAGCTTGATAGGCATGGACAGCCATAGCTTTTGTACCACCAGTGTAGTGTAACCCCAGTCGATCTTGTAGCTTCTTCGCTACCTTACCGATTTTGTCGTGGATATGAAAAGCATCGGACTCGTGCTCCCCTAAAGAGATAAGTTGGGCTGCAAGACAGCGAGATAGATCGCCTTTCAAAATATTTTTTAGCTGTCCTGCTAGATCGACCGTTCCTGTGGTGTGAACCAGGTAGGGCGTACCACTTTCTTTAAGCAAAAGATGGGCAGCTACGTAGTTGGGTAGGGTATTTTCTCCGATGAGGAGAAAGAGGTGATCGACTTTGTATTTCTCTAGTTCAGAGTGGGGCATATTCTTAATAAAATTGTTGATGTCTAACATTGCGATCGCACTCAGTAAGCCTCCTTAACGAAACCCCGCAGCTTACCGCAGATACTCTCTAGAATATTTTGGCTCTTGGACAAGAAAAATATAAAGAAATTATCAAAAGGCGATCTAAAAATGATATCAAAGTCATATTCTTACATGGATAGATGTCATAGTCTGCGATGTTTAATTAAAATTCATATTTTTGGGGAACTGAACTGGTTGCGACTCACGCACCGCAACCACAACTGCCATGCCAGCGTCAATGAATTCGAGTATAACTTCGGACGCTTGCTGGTATTCCGATGAGGAGATGGGATGTAGTCCATGCGCGAACAGGGAATTATGACGTACCGCTAGCACATTGCGGATGCGATCGCCCTGCTGCTGATATATCTGACCGAGGCGATCGCCAAGATCGTTTAGTAAGTTATAGCCTTGCTCTAATCCCAGTTGAATTTTGCCGTTGTGGGGCGATCGCTTGTTGGCATAATCCTCCTGTAGCGATTCTGGTAACTTCTCCAATTCTACGTTCGGCTTTGAGCAGTAAGTCCTCAACAATCTTAATCCTCGCGATCGCTTCTAAATTTCTCCAAGACGCGATCGCATTCCAGTTTTCTGGGAGTATATTTTCTGTGCGTCGTGCTGGTTGAGTTATAGGATCGGCGATCGCACTGCTACACTAGAACCATGCTGTCATCTGAGTATTTCTGCTATGTCCGAGCCAGTACAATACGTGACAAACGAGCAAACGAGCAAACGGAAGGCGGAAGAGGGAAAGCGGAAGGCGGAAGGCGGAAATTACTGCGATCGCCTCAATCCCCAACCCATTTTTCTCTTGTATTTCTCTTCAATCTTCCCTCTTCATTCTTCGCTCTTCATTCTTCATTCCTCCCTCTTTTGCCTTTTTTACCAATGTCACGAAAATAGCTATCAGTTCTTCGGATTCTTGAATAAGGTTCGTTAAATTTGGTGCTTTGATAATCCCTGCCTCGGATAAAAGCTCTAGCCAGTATATGCTTTCCTCTAACTCTTGCAGCCCAACTTCTATTTTACTAATGTATTCGGCGTTCGATCTGGCGCGGCTTGCTTCTCGGTAGTGTGCCCCAACAGATGTTCCGCTCCTAAGTACCTGCTTTCCTAAGACTTGTGCTTCTGTGGTTTTCGGCAAGGAAGTGTATAGTTTCACAATCCTCAGTGCGAAATTTTTAGTGCGATCGCGTAGGTCAAACACAGAGGGAAGAGGGAAGAGGGGAAAATGAAGGCGGAAGGCGGAAGAGGGAAGGCGGAAGGCGGATTTTTGAGCAGCCATAGCTACTATAGCAATTTTTTTCTTCTTCTCTTTCTTCACTCTTCGATCTTCATTCTTCAATCTTTCTCTCCCGTTTCAGTCCCCTTGCGGGGTTTTGGTAGTGCAACGGGCTGACTCATCTAGCTTTGGCGGACAAGATTTACGTAGTTTCAGTCCCCTTGCGGGGTTTTGGTAGTGCAACAAATTGCTTCTCGTCAGTTAGTCCGAACAGCATCATACGAGGTTTCAGTCCCCTTGCGGGGTTTTGGTAGTGCAACCCACTGTTCATCGGGT
>JANMRU010000226.1:0-10199 GCA_031388585.1 Pseudanabaena sp. SOY_30_concoct_251
GATGAATTAATCGTAAATGCTTCGCTACGGCAGCAGTTAGCCGATCGCGCCTATGAGTGGGTAGCAGAAAATCGCCTGATGAGCCAACATTACCAGACTCGCCGCGAATGGTACCTGGAAATGCGATCACAACTACCAAGATTAAACGCCGAACTACGCGATCGCTGCCCAGAAATGTTTGACCAAATCTAGCTGGACTAAGGTTCAAAGCCCTCTAATTCAGGCACATCGGCAACTAAATGTACGCCTTGGATGTAAAGCGATCTGCCATACTTGCCAACATTAACCAAGCGCAGCTTACCACCTTGTTTCTTTGCCTGGACTGCCATATCAATAGCAGCACCAACACCACGACTAACAATCTTGGTGACCCCATCAAAATCTAGCACTATGGCACTGAAGCTTTTTTCTAGGTAAGGTTGGACAACTTCGCGGAAATACGGAACAGTCGTGACACTCAGAGCACCATTTAGTCGGAGAACTACCTTATCTCCGTCTATTTGCTCGGAGATCTTGAGTTCATCTTGTAAAAAAGAAGAATAAGTCATGTTTGAGGTGCCAGTGAACTTGAATCAGGACTGGATAAAAATGTACTCATACGGATCAATGTACCCTGATCAGATGATTCAATTTCAACCTTATCTACCAGGGATTTAATCATATGTATACCAAAACCACCATTTTTAACACCAATCTCTGAGATTAAGTCAAAATCAGGAGGTGGTATGCTATCGGGGTTGAAGCCAGGACCGCGATCCCTTACTTCTAAGATTAAGCTATTATGCATGGCTAAGATAGTGATGTCCACATCCATCTCGGAAGTGCTGTAAATAATAGCATTTACGCAAGCCTCTGTCAGCGCTTGGACTATATCCTGCACACGCTCTGGCTCAAATCCCATTTTGCGAGCGAGTGCCTCTACTGCGGCAATTGGCACATCCTCAACTCCCGCAATCGGGGGCATAGAGATTCGCAACTTTAAGGGGTTATCGCTCATGCTCGATCCATGTAGGATTGCCTAAATATCATTTCTTCCACGCAATTAATATTTTGTTAAAGGTGAATTATGAGGACGATTACCAAACTACTTCACCTAGAAGCTAACTTTAACTTATCACCTAGATTCAACAAAAAAGACCGAACAACTTTTTGAAAGTTCAAAGTGAAGCAATATACGCCCTCAGGATTTAATCTAGCCAAATATTGTTCGTCAGGACAAACTCTAATTAGGGTTTTGGGGCATTGCCTCCTCGGATAAGTACAACTCCTCCAACCCGTCTTAGTCCTAATTGGCGAAAATATTTCTTGAAATCTTGAAGTTTTACTCGTGAATTTGGATTTACTAGGCTTGATTATACATCATACCTTTCAGCAGATATCAACCTCTAGTTTGATGAATACCTATGTTCATAGATCCAGTACTAAATTCTAATGTGAGTAAATTTCTGGCTCTACGGGTAAATTATTACAAATAGGTTAAGGGTCTAGGAGCTAGAATACTAACTAGGTGGTTAGATCGGTTTTAGCATCCTAAATGCTCAGCAAGTGCTAGTTTTTGTACGCAAATCAATTTTGGGTTCATATTGGCCAGACTTGCCTCTCAATTATTTTGCCCTTCTATCCTGCTTTTTGTAGTTTATTGAATTGCTAATATGCAGTTGAACCATCCTTCCAGCGACCTGACCAGCGGTAGACTTCTGCAAAGAAGCCTGCTACCTCAGACGCTACCATCCTATCCAGGGTTGGATATTGCTGCTGATGTTTGGACAGCGGTGGACTTGGGAGGAGATTATTATCAGTTTTTAGAACAGCCTGGCTTGCTGGCTGTGGCGATCGCCGACTCATCAGGTAAGTCAGTAGCGGGTGCGATTCATGCGGCTTTGTTTAAGGGGCAACTCGATGCCTACGCTTCACAGGGTAAGCTGCAAAACCCTGTGTCGGTTCTGAATTCCCTGAATCATCTTCTCTGTCGAAGTCGAACTGAAGATGCTGTAGCTTTAGCCTATGGAGCCCTAGACCTCGGTAGCTACGAGCTGTATTTGGGCAATGCTGGCATACCTGGCCCCATTATTTATCGTGCCGCCAAAAGGGTCTGTGAAGAAGTTGTAAATCCTGGCATTGCTTTAGGAAGATTTGGCGACACTTTTTATAAGACAGCTACCAGATTGCTGGCCGAGGGTGATGTTGTGGTTTTCTTTAGTGATGGCCTGTCCGAAGCAGTCAACTCTAACGCCGATGAGTTCTCCGCAATTGGCTCCGATGGCACATCACCTTTACAAAATGCGATCGCCGAATCAGCTCATTTCACCGCGTCAGAAATTCGCGATCGCTTAAAGATCGCCCTAGATCGCTTTTCGGGGCAAGAAATTCCCGAGGACGATGTATCTATAGTCATAATTAAGCTCAATCAAAAAGTGCCGCTGGCACTCCTACGCAACTGCCCATATCAGGAAGCTTTGCAAGTATGGATACGCTCTGAAGAAAGAGATGAATCTGCTCTGCTCCGTGGCGCTAGGCTGACCGAAGGATTAAAGTGGGCGCACGGACAAAAGCTGAGCCATACAGATGAAGAATTCCTCGAAGCTAGTAAGCGCGTGAATGAGCGCGAGCAGATGCAGGCCCAAATACTTGAAGCGGCCCAAAGTCGTGCCGCCGACGCCGATCGCTTAGAAAAACTGAGTCGGGACTTAGCCAAGAGTCTAGACTCGGAAAAGCAGCACAGAATTCAGGCAGAAATGGGCGAGCTGAACGAGCGCATAGTTGCGCTCACCATGTCATCTGAAGCTCTTTATTTATCGAATAATCACATCGAAGCGCTGATTGCCTGCACGATCGCTGGTGTGCAATTAAAGAAGCTAAATTCACAATTGGCGCAAAGATCGATCGACTTGAAGCCGAATACCCAAATTCGGACTACGACTGCCCTAGAGCAGGTGATGTATGGAATTAATGAATATAACCGTCTTGAGGGGCATGGCTTTTGGGTCAATCGCGTTAGTTTTAGCCCTGATGGCATGTTACTTGCCTCCTGTAGTAGCGATCGCAGCATTAACATCTGGGATACCAAAGGCCAACTCCTACAAAAGCTCTATGGACATACCAACTGGGTAACGAGCGTAGAATTTAGTCCTAACGGCATGACGCTTGCCTCAGCAAGTCGCGATAACTCACTAAAACTCTGGCACTTTAACGAAGAGACGGGCTTATTTGTCGAAAAAACTACTCATAATCTCAAAGGTCATGAAGGCCCAGTTTTGGATGTTAGCTTTAGTCCCAACGGTGAGTCACTTGTCTCTGCTAGTGAAGATACGACGATCAGAATCTGGAAAACCAACGGTACGCTGCTCAAAACTATGCGTGGCGGACATAGTCGCTGGGTCACCTGTGTTTGCTTTAGTCCCAACGGTGAAATAGTGGCATCAGGAAGCGCAGATCGGACGATCTTGCTGTGGGATACCAATGGCACGATTGTAAAAACTTTAAAGGGGCATGATAGCTTTGTCGAAAGCGTCTGTTTTAGTGCCGATGGCCAACTACTAGCCTCTTCGAGCCGAGACAAAACCGTCAAACTGTGGAATGTTTCAGACGGTACTTTATTCAAGACTTTCTATGGCCACACCGATAAGGTGTGGGATGTTGACTTTCATCCTGATGGTAAAACGATTGCCTCAGCTAGCTGGGATCGAACGATCAAAATCTGGGATTTGGAAGGGACTCTAATTAAAACATTTAAAGGCCATGGTGATGTCGTCCATAGTGTTGCTTTTAGTCCTGACGGTAGAACCTTAGCCAGCGCCAGCAGAGATACCACCGTTAAGTTGTGGAATATCACAGGTACGCCACTGCATGTCCTACTAGGTCATACCGATGAAATTTATGGTTTAGCAATTAGCCCTGATGGCAGGATGCTTGCCTCGGTTAGCAAGGACAAACAGGTTAATCTTTGGAATATGAAAGGTTCCCTATTGGCCTCTTTGGGCGGACACAACGAACGAGTCCACAGTGTTTGTTTTAGTCCTGATGGCCAAACAATTGTGTCAGCGAGTGGCGATAGTACGCTCAAGTTTTGGCAAAGTCGTAATGGTAAAGAGATCGATACACTTAAAGGGCATAGATCCGAGGTTTATGATGTCAGTTATCGGCCAGACGGACAGGTGCTGGCCACCTGTAGCGCTGATGCTACGGTACGGATTTGGACAACGGAAGGTTCCTGGCTGCAAACTCTCAGCGACCATGGCGCAGAAGTTTATAGCGTGGCTTTTAGTCCAGATGGCAACATGATTGCTTCTGCGAGTAAAGATAAAACCGTTAAGCTCTGGAGTTGGAATGGCACCTTGCTGCGAACTATGGAAGGACATAGCGCCGAGGTTTTGAGTGTCTGCTTCAGCCCTGACAGTCAGACGATCGCCTCCGGTAGCATGGATCAGAGCGTCAGACTCTGGAGCCTTGATGGTACGCTGCTCAAAACCCTTAATGGACACAGTGCTGAAGTTAGATCGGTCTGCTTTAGCCCTGATGGCAAGGCCCTGGCATCTGGAGGAGAAGACACGCTGATCCAACTATGGAGTGTAGGGGGCACCTTGTTACGGACATTTAATGGGCACAAGGGTGCGGTGAGAAGTCTTTGCTTTAGACCAAATAGCAAGGCTCTGATCTCGGCAAGTACCGATCGCAGCATCATTATCTGGAATCTAGATATGGACAATTTGCTGGTGCGAGGCTGTCAGTGGTTGCAGGAATATCTTAAAACCAATACTAATGTTTCCCAAGACGATCGCCGCACCTGCTTGGGTGGATGTAGTTGGTTGTTTAAACATTTGCAGGACAATCAAGAGCAAACAGTGTTTAAAAGTTAGACACCTTACGATTAGCGGCGGTACGCATAGCGCCGCTAATCGCCCGATTGAACGAAGCAAGACCTTGAGTAGTATATCTATAGTGCTAGAGTATTTCTCAGTGCTGTATGGTCTAGAGCGATTAAAGTCATGAAGCTATGCAACCAGGAATCAAAGCTACTAAAGTTAACAACTTTGGGTGCGATGTTGAGCTTGATAGTGAGTGCGTGCAGTCAAGGTGGAGCAACCAATAGTGGTGGAAGTTTTTCGAGTGTGCCAGTAAAGTTAGACAGCGTGCAGTCAGGTACAGTTGAGGATAGCTCTGACTACGTTGCTAGTCTTAATTCACGTTCTTCGATCGCATTACAACCGCGAGTGTCGGGTCAGGTAACTCAGATTTTTGTCAAAGCTGGCGATCGCATTGATGCTGGCACCCCACTACTAGCGATCGATCCTTCCAAGCAACAGGCCGCTGTCTCCAGCAAAATTGCCGCAATGGAATCTTCCGAGGCGGCGCTTGAAGAAGCAAAAGCCGATCTTGCCAGCGCCGAAGATAAACTTAAATCTCTGGAAGCAAAAAAACAATCTATCCTGTTTACACTAGAAAATAATCGCCGTAACTACGATCGTGATAAGCAACTGGTCGCGGAAGGGGCAATTAATCAGCGCATATTTGATACCACAACAACGCAACTCAAAACTGCTCAATCCGATATTGATGCTACCGATGCCGATATTCGCGCTCAACGCTCTGCTATTGCCAGAGCCAAAGCCTCCATTGCCAGAAGTAAGCGGTTACTGCAACAGTCTCAAGCGGATGCTCAACAAGAAAAAGTCCAGCTAGAGTTTTTTACGATCAAGGCACCATTTACAGGAACAGTGGGCGATATTCCGATCAAAATTGGAGACTTTGTGAGTGAACCGACCAAACTCCTAACACTTAGCCAAAATGAGCGTTTAGAACTACAGGTTGCAATTCCAATTGAGAAAGCAAACCAGCTCAAAGCAGGTTTGCCAGTTAAGCTGATCGATGCCCAGGAGAAACCTAAAGCTACTGGTAGCATTACATTTGTTGCCCCCAATGTCGATAGCTCTACGCAGTCAATCCTGGTAAAAGCCGTATTTGAGAACCCTAACAATTCTCTTCGTGCCGATCAGTTTGTCAAAGCTCGACTGATCTGGTCTAGCAGTCCAGGAGTTTTTGTGCCTACCACGGCGATTTCGCGTTTAGGTGGGCAGAACTTTATTTTTGTAGCAGAAACTAAGCCTTCTGCAGTGGGGCAAGCGCAACTAGTAGCAAGCCAAAGACCAATCGAGCTAGGCAAAATTGTTGGTAATAACCAGGTGGTACTGAAAGGACTAAAACCTGGGGAGAAGATTGTCACCTCAGGTATTTTACAATTGCGTGACGGTGCTCCCATTGTCTCAGCTCCCGAAAAACCTGACTCCAAGAAAAGCCCCCCTAAGCTTGAATCGAAAAATTAAAAGTAACTAATGGAAAAGTTAGAAAAACTATTACTCAAAGTTTTGAGAGGGACTTCAGACAATAACATTCCCTTTGAACAATTGTGTGAACTATTGACAAATATGGGATTTGAAAAACGAATTCGTGGCAGTCATCATATTTTTGCAAAAGAGTGAATTGCAGAAATTCTGAATATCCAACCCAAAGGTAGTAATGCAAAAAATTACCAAGTCAAACAAGTTCGTGAAGTTATTCTTAAATATAGACTGGGAGGTCAAGAGGATAATGAGATATGAGGTAATAATCTACTGGAGTGAAGAAGATGAATCTTTTGTTGCTGAGGTGCCGGAACTGGCAGGATGTGCTGCTGATGGTAAAACCTATATAGAAGCCTTGCAGAATGCACTAATTGTTATGCAAGAGTGGATTGCAACAGCACAGGAACTAGGCAGATCTATTCCTCAACCAAAAGGGAAATTAATCTATGCCTAAAGTTCTGGAATTGAGCACAGTTGTCTTGAATGGCTGAACTGGCAATAGATCCTGCCCCTTATCCCCCTTCCCTGACCCATGATTCTATCGATATCAGACTTTTTTATCAGGCGGCCAGTATTTGCCACGGTTTGCTCGATTATCATCACGCTGTTGGGCGTTGCCTGTATTTTTATCCTACCGATCGCGCAGTATCCAGAAATTTCGCCTCCCAAAGTTAGCGTCCTATCTAACTACGTCGGTGCTAACGCTGAAACAGTAGAGTCAACCGTTACTAACATTTTAGAACGAGAGTTAAACGGGATTGAGGGCGTTAAATATATTACCTCTACCAGTGCCAATGATGGCAGCAGCAAAATCGATCTCACATTTGAATTGGCGCGAGATAAAGATATCGCCGCCGTAGATGTGCAAAATCGCGTATCTTCTGTGGTCTCGCAGCTACCGGGACCAGTGCAGCAGACTGGTGTGAGGGTACAAAAAGAAGCAGGTGGGTTTCTGTTTGCGATTGGGGTCTATGCCGAGGATGGCGAAGATGGCAAACCCAAATATGACGAGCTGTATCTGAGTAACTACGCCGATCTTTACATTGTTGATGCGATTAAACGGGTTAAAGGCGTAAGCAATGTCCAAATTTTTGGCGAACGCAAATATGCCATGCGTCTATGGCTAGATCCGACGCGGATGGCAGCACGTAGTTTGACGGCGCAGGATATCGTCAACGCCCTCCAGGAGCAAAATCTCCAGGTGGGGGCTGGGCAAATCGGACAACAGCCCGCACCAGAAGGACAGCAATACCAGTTGGCAATTTCCGCGAAGGGGAGGTTAGCTAGTATTGATGAATTTGCTGACATCGTGGTTAAAGGCAATGCGGATGGCACTCTGGTCAAGCTCAGAGATGTGGGTCGAGTCGAACTTGGTGCAGAGAATTATGGTTCGGTATTGAGATTTAATCGGCGCAGAAATGTCGGCTTGGGTGTCAGCCAGTTACCTAATGCCAATGCTTTGGAAGTAGCGCATCAGGTCAAAAAGGTACTGGAAGAGTTAAAGCCAAGTTTCCCGCCAGGGCTAAATTATGCGATCGCTTTTGATACAACCCTATTTGTAGAAGCTGGCACAGAGGAAGTCGTAATTTCTCTACTGCAGGCTTTGGGTTTGGTCATTTTAATTATCTTCATCTTCTTGCAGAACTGGCGGTCAACCCTGATTCCCGCGATCGCCATTCCTGTCGCTCTCTTCGGTACATTTATCTTCGTCAAACTGTTAGATTTTAATATCAATACACTTACTCTGTTTGGCCTAACGTTAGCCACGGGGCTGGTAGTTGATGACGCGATCGTCGTGGTTGAGGATGTGACGCGACATGTTCAAGAAGAAGGGATGAATCCGATCCAGGCGGCAATCAAATCAATGAACGAGCTGACTGGTGCTGTAATTGCAACTTCTCTCGTCTTGATCGCCGTTTTTGTACCTGTAGCATTTTTCCCTGGCACTACAGGGCAACTATATAAGCAATTTGCCCTAACGATTGCTTTTTCGGTCGTAATTTCAACATTTAATGCGATTACACTGACACCACCACTCGCAGCGCTATTGTTGCGTCAGACGGAGCCACCGACTAACTGGTTCTTTGACGGGATTAACTGGTGTATTGACTGGACGAGACGCTGGTATAAGTGGATAGTCACCAGGTTGGTGAATCTCAAGGGTGTTGTCATTATCTTTTTTGCGTTAGCACTGGCTTTAACCTATTGGATTTACACGATTGTGCCCACGGGATTTCTGCCTGAAGAGGATCAAGGCTACTTTATTACAATTGTCAAAGCCCCTGAAGGTGTGTCTTTGAACTATACCGAAAAAGTGCTGGAGCAAGCAGAAGCAATCATGAAGGAAGTGCCTGAGATTGCCAATGTATTCGCGGTCGGTGGCTTCAGTTTTAGTGGTACTACTCCTGATAATGGCATTATCTTTTCTACGCTTAAGCCTTGGAAAGAGCGATCGCGCCCCGACCAATCGGCAAAGGCAATTATTGGCAAACTTTTACCACAACTAGTATCAATTAAGGAAGCATTTGTAATTCCATTCCCACCGCCAGCCATCATTGGTCTGGGGAATTTGGGTGGTTTTGAGTTTCAGCTCCAAGATAAAACCAATCAGGGCTTTTCTGTGATGGAACAAGCAATCGGGCAACTATTGGGAAAAGCCAGTACCTATACTGGCTCACAAGACCCGAAAGCCTCAGCTCCTCCGAAGCTAGTGGGACTCAGACCAGATTTTAGTGGTAATACGCCGCAACTTTCGGTTGAGGTCGATCGCTCGAAAGCCAGCTCTTTGCAGGTTTCGCTTCAGGATATTTTTAGTTCTCTCCAAACTTTCCTTGGCTCGCGATATGTGAATGACTTCAATCAGTTTGGGCGAACTTATCGCGTCTACGTGCAAGCAGACAAAGATTTCCGCTCCACACCTGAGGATATTAATAAGCTATACGTGCGATCGGCGACTGGCAAGATGATTCCTTTAGCGAATCTGGTCAAAATAACGCCCACGATCGCACCATCAATTATCAATCACTATAATCTCTTCCGTTCATCACTGATTTCTGGCAACACGGCACCAGGTGTGAGTTCAGGGGAAGCGATTAAAATTATGGAAGACTCGGCCAAAGAAACCCTGCCACAAGGATTTGGCTTTGAATGGTCAGGGTTAACCTTGGAGGAAATTAGTTCGGGCGGTCAGGCATACATTATCTTTGGCTTGGGGCTAGTGTTTGTGTTTCTGGTACTGGCCGCGCAGTATGAGAACTACATCGATCCCACAATCATTATGCTGACAGTGCCACTGGCGATTTTCGGTGCTCTGATCGCTATTTTGATGCGCGGCATTGCGAATGATGTCTATACCCAGATTGGGTTTGTGATGCTGATTGGGATGGCGAGTAAGAATGCCATCCTGATTGTAGAATTTTCCAATCAATTGCGTGAGACAGGGATGTCGATCTCTCAATCCGTAGTAGAAGCCTCTCAGCAACGCCTACGACCAATTCTAATGACGGCGTTATCGGCAATTATTGGTACGCTGCCTCTGGCGATCGCAACTGGTGCGGGGGCAGCTTCACGTCAGTCTCTTGGCACGGCAGTAATTGGGGGCATGTGCGTAGCGACGGTTCTAAGTTTGTTTGTCGTACCAGTTCTATATATCACGATTAAGACAATGCAGGAGCGTTGGCAGAAGGGTCTATACCAACCAGCTATAGCAGGTGGTGCGCAAGATCGCCCTAGAGAAGACCAAATGGAGATCGATCTGGAAGTAACCCATAATGGCGCCGCTCAGCCCAACGCAAAAATTGATGGCTTAGGTGGCGACCAATTTCCACGCGAAGAATCCCCAAATAATTCTGGTAATGGTTC
>JANMRU010000250.1:0-9804 GCA_031388585.1 Pseudanabaena sp. SOY_30_concoct_251
TACACAGCTCTACGATCCTCATTCAGTCGTTAAATTGGTTGATTAAGGGTTGCCTGAAAGCCATTGATTTCGTTAAGAAAGATCCCAAATGGGTTCTATAGAGGCAATCTTGATTGCCTCTATTTTTATGTTTGCGATCGGGTCCGATCGCACCGCAAATTTCCGCATGGCTCGAACTCCAACACTGACCTACGATCGCGGCACATTAATTCTGCATCCCCCACCCAAAGGTAAAGCTTGGGTCGATTGGTTTGAATGGGACGATCGCGTGGAGAAATTTCGCGCCCCGGCTTGTAAGTATCGGCAAATAGTTACCGAACTTAGAACGGCTTGCCCAACTTTTACTGATAAGGCCAAAGCCTTTGCTGAAGTAAATCTCTTGCCTAGCCTGGAAATGCAGCCATACAAGCACCAAAGCGAGGCATTGGAAGGATGGCGGCTGGCAGGAAAACAGGGAGTAGTGGTGTTACCCACGGCGGCGGGCAAAACCTACCTGGCGCAATTGGCTATGCAGATTACGGGGCGCAGTACGCTAATTGTCGTACCTACATTGGATCTGATGCACCAATGGTACGCTCACCTTGTCGCAGCTTTTCCCGATGTGGAAGTGGGTTTGCTGGGCGGTGGTTCGCGCGATCGCACCCCATTACTAGTTGCGACTTACGATAGTGCGGCGATTAATGCGGAGACGTTGGGAAACCAGTATGGCTTGCTGGTGTTTGATGAGTGCCACCATCTGCCCACCGACTTTTATCGCGTAATTGCGGAATATGCGATCGCTCCTTACCGATTGGGACTTACGGCGACACCCGATCGCACCGATGGCAGACATACCGAATTAGATCTGCTAGTTGGGGGCGAGGTCTATCGCAAAACCGCTGAAGATCTAGCAGGGAAAGCCCTTGCTGAGCATGAAATTGTGCAAATCAAGGTAAAACTCTCCACACACGAGCGCGATCGCTACGACCAACTGACTCAGACGCGCAATCAATTTCTGCGCGAATCGCATATTTCCCTGGGCAGTATGCAGGGGTGGCAAAATTTCGTACAGGCGAGTGCGCGATCGCAGGCTGGCAGGCGAGCGATGATCTCGCACCGCCAGGCAAAGGAAATCTCCCTCGGTAACGATGGCAAATTGCGCGTGATGGCGGATCTGCTGGCGCAACACTATCCAGAGCGAATTTTAATTTTTACGAACGATAACGCCACGGTCTATCGCATCTCGCAGGATTTTCTGATTCCTGCGATCACCCATCAAACCCCTGTGAAAGAGCGCCACGCGATCCTGACTCGCTTTCGCACAGGTGAATATAAAACCCTGGTCACATCCCATGTCTTGAACGAAGGTGTTGACGTGCCTGATGCTGGTATTGCGATTTTGCTATCTGGTACAGGTTCGGCTCGCGAATATATTCAGCGGCTCGGGCGCATCTTGCGACGCGGATCGGATGCCAATAAGCAGGCTATTCTCTATGAAGTGATTGCCGAAAATACCAGCGAAGAACGCACCTCGGAACGCAGACACGGCGATCGCCAACCGCCGAAAGAACCGCTAAAAGTAATGCCACCATCCCGACAATTAGGTATCGCGTATGGTGGCGAGTCTGGCTATGCTACGCCCAAAGCGGCGGAGCGATCGGATGACTGGTAAGTGCGCGATCGCATTTCAAAAATTGGGCTCTTTTAGGTGCGGGTTTTGTTAGGAGTTTGCGATGTTTCGCGATCCCTCGTACAAATTTCTAGAGCCGTTTCTACTATGTAATTCCTGGTAAAATCTTGCTAAGATCGATGATTACATCAGCAAAGGTTGGTAAAGTGATTGCTTGATGCGATAGAACATACCTTCTTTGTGCATATTTTCCCTTGCCCTGAGCATCGCGATAAGGTTCGCGATAAGATTCTAAATGATTGTCGACTAAATTGAATAACCAATAATGCTCGATCCCAGCTTCTGCATAGATCGTTCCTTTAATCTCGCGATCGTAGCCGAGAGAAGAATCGGCAATTTCGATTACTAACAAAATATCGTCAGGTGTGGGATGCCCAGTTAGATAATTATCCTCGCGATCGCGCACGATCGCAAAATCTGGTTCTGGTTCGCTATTGGGTGGTAAAAAAATCGGATCTTGGCAACGCAATATTGCACGCCCATTAACTAAGACTGACAGTTCCGCAATTAAATTACTGCAACAAACTGTATGTTTAGTACCCTTTGCTGCCATTGATACGATTTCTCCATTGATTAATTCAGTCCGATCGCCTTGGAAAAATTTCATTTCCTCAAGATGATGATATTCTGCGATCGTGAACCGTTTCGTTTGGACTAGCATTAGTAAACCTTACTTGATTCTTTTATTATTTTATATCGAATTACTTATGCGATCGACCCTTAGAGGTGCAGGAAACGGTACTGGTTCCGCCGTATGGGGTGAATAGCTCTAGACGCTTGATATACAAGAATGTTAGCCATTTCGATGGTAATTCGGTATAGCTCTTGCCATGTGCACGTTTCACTGTTTTATCCCACGCTACGGAACCAGTGCGCGATTGCGTTAAGCAGTGTAATAGAAACGTTCGTGGACGACTTTCCCATCTTTCCATCGCTGCACAGAAACTTGATCGTGGGTTTGTTTGCCCCATTCCTGGTGGGTATAGTCGCCAAACCACTCGGAAATGATTACATCTTCACCAAACGCCACGCATTTCAATTCCATACTTCTAAACTCAACTAGCTTGGCGAAAAAGTCCAGTTCTCGTTGACGATTGGCATCTTTCCCGACGGTGGGGGGATTTTCGTTTTCCTGCATCACCACATCTTCGCCATAGTATTTCTCGAATGCTTCCATAGCTTTGCCGGCGAGAACAAGGCTTTTGATCTCCTCAAATGCAGATTTCAGATCGATAGTCATGGTTTATTTCTCCAAAATTTAAATCGTGCTGATACGGTTGAGCAAACTATTAGATCGAGGGAACTGACAAATGCCAAGTTCATTTCAAACTTAACGCGTTAATGTTAAGCCATGGTTAGGCTTTGACTGGTTTCGGTCGCTAAACCTGCATCCACCCAATCCTGCTTGCCTTCTTTGTAGTCCCTAACATTGGTGTAGCCAAGTTCCATTAGTTTTTCGGCAGCGATCGTTGAGTTCTGACAAGTAGTGTTGGCACAGTAAACCACGATCCTGGCGGCGCGATCACTGAGTAATTTGGGTGCGAGTTCGGCAACGCGATCGTGCGGCAAGTTGATCGCACCTGGTAGATGTTTTTCCTGGAAGTACTTTTCTGGTAATGCCTCGACGAGCAAGATCTGCTCATCGGCATCAAGCTTAGCTTTTAATTGATCGCGAGTAATTCTGTTAACCATTTTGCTAACCTCTTAGAGTTTTTATTGCATTTGCAATGATTGCATTTGCAATTAAATACAGAATAGTCCTAGTTAGTTGAAATTGCAACTACTTTTTAGGATAATAGTTCCATGAACCCTAATTCAAACCTGGACGACCTTCGTAGTTCACTCTGGCGGCTATTTCTCACCGCGCAAGTTAAGCTGCGCGATCGCATTGAGGCAAAACTCGATCGCGCCGGACTGCCATCCCTGGACTGGTATGACGTGTTATATACGCTCAAAGAAGCACCTGAGCAGCGGTTACGCTTGAGCGAACTAGCCGAGAAGGTACTATTAACGCGCAGTAATCTGACACGCTTAGTCGATCGCCTAGAAACGGCGGGTCTGTTGCAGCGACAGTCTTGCCCGAGCGATCGCCGTGGGACGTTTGCGGTGCTAACCGAAGCAGGATTGGCAATGCAAGAACAGATGTGGGAAATCTATGCGGAAGGGATTGTGGAATACTTTGCCAGTCAAATTAATGATGAAGAAGTAAAAGTTTTGCAGCAGGTCATGCGGCGAATGCTGATAAATTTGGACGAAGCAGAAGGAGATCAAAGGGGGACAGATAGTATTTCCGCGATCGCATAGGGGCAGGTTTCAGGAAATGTGCTGATGGGCAGACCAGTTTCTGTTGAGGCATTTTGTCTAGCTGAGGCATAAGCCTGATCTAAGACTAAAGCAGGATAGCTTTTGAGGCTGGGGCTATCGAGCAAAATTTGCTGAATCTCTTCGCGGATATTGCGAATAGTGATTTCCCAGGATGCAGTGTGCTTGTCAGGTTGGTACTGCCACTTGAGCAAATGCATGAGCAAAACCTTCAGTCTGCTGAGAACTTCCCGCTTGTCTCGTTTACTCATGCTTTCTAGTTCATCAATGAGGGCATTTACATCTAATTCTTGAAAACGACCTGCCCTTAAAGCTTCAATCGTTTGGTCTAGCCAGAGATTATAGTCCTCTTCGTAGCGAATAGCAGATTTGCTGAGGGTCATATTTTTCCCATGAATAGCATCATTAGGGTCTATTTTAACTCGTCAATCAAAAGTGGTTAGCTTGCAATTATAGATCGGCTAGACTGGCATGACTGCCTTTTAATTTGCTGCTGAAACCATATGCCTACTGCGCGCAGAGCCTTCCATGCCAAAGTTACGATTGAACGTCAGGTGGCGATCGCCATGCGGGATGGTGTGAAGCTCACAGCAGACATCTATCGTCCCAAGGGAGTAGATACTCCTTTACCAGTGTTGTTAATGCGTTTACCCTATGGCAGGGCGATCGCTTCGACAGTCACCTATGCTCATCCAAGCTGGTATGCGATGCAGGGATATATCGTTGCGATCCAGGATGTGCGGGGCTGTGGCACTTCTGAGGGAGAGTTCTATCCATTTCGGCATGAATATGAGGATGGATACGATACGGTGCGCTGGTGCGCTGAGGAATTAGCGGGCACAACTGGCAAAGTCGGCATGTATGGGTTTTCCTACCAAGGAGTGACGCAGTTTCAAGCGGCGGTGATGCAGCCACCAGGGTTAATCACGATTTGTCCAGCGATGGCTTCAGCGGATTTTTATAATGGTTGGTTCTATTTTGGTGGGGCGCTTTGTCTAGATTTCGTATTGGGATGGGCATTACAGCTGACGCAAAATCGGGCGCAATTCCTGAAATTAGAACCGCAGGCAACGCAGCTATATCAGGCGCAAAAGCGCTTGGCAGAATTGCTGGAAACTGCTCCACTCGATCGCTTAGAGATATTAAAGCAAGAACCTTTAGGGCAATTTTTCTTCGATTGGATTAGTAATAATCAAATTGATCGTCCATACTGGCAAGAACTGAATCCCCTGAATCGATTTGCCAACTATGACTTGCCAGCTTTGCATGTAGCGGGATGGGCAGATTTATTTATTGAAGGTACGATTAATACTTTCAGGCAAGCCAAGCAGCACACTAAACAACCGCAAAAACTGGTTGTTGGCCCCTGGCAGCATATGCCCTGGTTGCCGCAGGTGGGTGAAGTGAATTTTGGTGTGGCCGCTGTATCCAAAATCGATTCCTTGCAAGTGGACTGGTTTGATCATTGGCTCAAAGGAGTTGATAATGGCATTGCAAATTCATCCACTCAAGTTTTTCTGATGGGTAAAAATCAGTGGGTAGATTTATCTGATGATTTATCAAATCTAGATAAGGTTCAAGCGCTAAGCACTTCCTCTCAGGTCAACTTCTATCTGCATCCTCAGCATCAACTCAAAACTAAAGCGCCCGCAGAGGAATATCCTCCCGATATTTATGTCTACGATCCTCGACTGCCTAACCCTAGCTCTGCCTACGGCCCCTACGATCAGCGTCCCGTTCACCAACGATGGGATGTTTTAGTTTATCCGAGCGAAGTATTTACTGAAGATTTAAGCATCGTCGGTACTCCCGAATTTTCTCTCTTTGCTGCTACCACTGCACCTGACACGGATTGGGTAATAAAGTTGCTGGATATATATCCCGATGGGAAACAGATATTAATATCAATGGGTGTTATCCGCGCCAAATATCACAAATCTTGGACAGAGCCAGAATGGATAGACTCAGATGCGGTAGTTGAGTACTCAATTAAATTGCGTCCGACCTGCCACTGTTTTTTTGCAGGACACCAATTAGGTGTGGCGATCGCGAGTGCAGCTTTCCCATTAATCGAAAGGCATAGCAATACGAAACAACCGCCCTGTTCGGTGGCGATCGCTGACTATGTAGAAGCGACACAACAGATCCACCATAGCCTGAAATTCCCTTCTAAGCTTTGCCTAGCAATCCTATCAAACTAAATCAAAAGGTTTGCAGTACCGATACCCAAAAAATTATTTACAAAACCATACTAAAATGTCCTTTTTTTTAATAAAATTTAGTATGAGTTAACAAATATTAAAAATATTAATAATAATCAGATAAAAAATATGGCAGATTTACTTAAAAGACTATTCAATAAAAAGAAGAAAGTTACTGCGGCATCTGAAAAGTCGGTAACACCTTCTAACTCCGTTGAATCCGAAAAACCAGTAGCACGGGCTAAGCCGGCTGAATCCCCGAAGCCAGTAGCATCGGCTAAACCAGCTAAGGCAGAAGCCAAAGCTCCAGAAACCACACCGACACAAGCCCCTGAAGCTAAATCTAAACGTGGTGGACTTGGAGGTTTCTTTGCTTCTAGGAAATCCAAAACTAATGTTGAGCCGACTCGAGAGCCAGCCAGATATGTGGAGCCCAAAGAAGATGCTAATTCCTTCTTTTTGGACACAGACTCAGCCAAAACTTTTGGCGATATCGACTACATGCGCACGTCTAAGGGGGTCAGAAAAACTTTCCCTAAAACTTTAGGTGCTCAAGAAGGTGCCGAAGTATTCGAGAGCACTTCTTCTATGGGCAAGATGGGGGGTGTTGCAGACTCCAGAGCCAATGCTGCTAAGTCATCAGAGACTCCTGAAATCAAACCCAGCACTGAAGGTAGCGATCGCCGTAGTCGAGATACGAGCATGGACATGTTCCGCAATATGGCCAAGGATATTAAAAGGTAGATATTTAGCTTTTAGCCAGGGTAAGTAGGGCAGACCCACGGGTCTGCCCGCACAGAATGCAAAGGCGAAAGGCAGGGTATGTTAGATGATGTGCTTTTGGGCATTAATCACGGCACTCCAATCGTCATTCTGCACTGCTGCTTCCAAATTTTGGCGGCGTTCGATCTCGGCTGGATCTGAGGAATTCGCGCTTGCTTCTAATTCCTTAGATAAATTGCTATCTGCCATTGCCTTGCGCATTTTGAGCTTTTTCTCTTCGTAGGCACTGCGCTCAGCGGTTGACATTGCAACAGTTGCCGCCTCGCCTACCGTGCCTGCCCAAAGATTACTATCGTCGCTATTCCCAGGTGGTATGCGATCGAGTTCCGCTAGCCAGGAGTCTCGTAGAGCTTCCATTTCGCTACGTTTTGGGAATTTAAAGGTTTGAACTCGCACAAATGCGCAGATGTCGCTACCCAACTGCGTTACATGACTATTGAGGGAAAGCATCACATTGCGCGAAATGCCGATGTGTTGCACCTGGCGATCGCAATCTAAGACAGCATACACTCCTGCTAATTTGGCATTTGCAGCGCGATTCCCTTCGGGATGCGTTCCGCCGCACCAAGTAGTAATTGCCAAAACTTGCGCACCATCGCTTTCGAGATCTGGGATATGGGCATCTACAACAGCATGTTCGTTATCAGAACTGTACAGAAACCCATGCAGTCCTTGATGCCCCTGTGGGACGTTTTGATGCTCAATGGGCGTAGTTGGATCGTGGATTTCCATAATTCTAAGTATTTCTGTTTTTAAAAGGGATTCAGGTAATTCATCATTTTATACGTCTTGCCGTTGTTTTGCGCTTAAGAATTAGAGACAGAGTTACCATTGCACAAGACTCTATGCAAAACATCTAATAAGTCTTTGGCTGTATAGGGTTTTGGTAAAAAAGCTTTCACATCAATACCTGGCTCCTCGATAAGCTGAGCATTGGATGTTAGTCCACTGGTGGCGACCACTTTGACTTTTGGATTCAGCTTTTGCAGTGTAAGAATAGCAGTGATGCCATCCATCGATGGCATCATCATATCCATCAACACTGCACTAATTTCTCGTTTGTGCTGGGCATATAAGGCGATCGCTTCAATCCCATCGCTAGCCATTAGGAGCCTATAATTGTGATTTTCTAAGACGGTTTGTGCTACCTGCCTGATCAATGGTTCATCATCTACAATCAGAATTAATTCCTGGTTGCCAGAATATAATACTTGTTCTTCCTCATGCGGGATAACTATATCAGCGCTCGCAGGTAAATACACCTTAAATTGAGTCCCACTTCCAACCTCACTGTAAACACGGATAAACCCCCCGTGACCTTTGACAATGCCTAGAACCGTGGAAAGTCCCAGTCCTGTCCCTTTACCCTGTTCCTTAGTTGTAAAAAAGGGGTCAAAAATCCGATCTATTAGTTTGCTGGGAATTCCCGACCCCATATCAGAAACTGTAATTGTCACGTAGGAACCTACCTGAGCATCCAAATTCATGCGAGTGTATGCTTCATCAATCGATTGATTGGCGATCACTAGGCCGAGCTTGCCACCATTGGGCATAGCATCGCGCGCATTGACACAGAGATTCATGAGTACTTGATGCAGTTGAGTGGCATCAGCGGATACTGTCCATAAATTCGTAGTTGGGATATCAGTGGAAATTGTAATATTTTTCGGGAAGGTCTGGCGAACAACTTTTATAACCTCAGACAGCAAGTGCCTGACTTGCAAAGGTACTCGTTTACCTTCTACCCCTCGCGCAAATGCCAAAATTTGCTTGACCAGGTCGGCTCCGCGTCTAGTACTGTCTTCTATAAGTTTTATGAGTTCAAGGTTCTGAGGATCGAGATTAGGCAGTTTTAAAGGTATGAGTTGAGAAGCAGCAAGGATGGGAGTGAGAATATTATTGAAGTCATGGGCAATACCGCTTGATAAAGTACCAAGGCTTTCCATTCTTTGCGCACGCAGAAATTGTGCTTCCATATTTCGCAGCTCTTCCTCTGCCTGCTTCCGTTCGGTAATATCTACTACTATCGAACGACTATGAAGATATTGTTCCGTTGCATCCCTAACTATCGTAGCACTCAAACTAACAGGCAAGATCGTGCCATCTTTCCGAATTATTTGGAACTCTAAATCTCTTACCCAGTCCTGTTGTTGGATAAGTGGAAACTTTGTCTGAAAGGTATGTAAGCTTTCAGTTGTAAGGAGATCGGAGAATTTCTTCTTACCTACAAGCTCGTCTCGCGTATATCCCAGCATGTTGAGTTCGGTATCGTTAATGCGGATAAAAATGCCTTCTTTATCCAGTGAGTGATAGCCACAAGGAGCATGGTTGTAAAGTTTTTCTAGCTCATCGGCATAATTTCGCAAGACATCGTTTGCTTCCTGGAGTGCATGTTCAGCGCTGTGTCGCTTCCGTCGTTCCTCAGCCTCTCGCAACTCCCGCTCTACCGCAGGTACAAGACGAGTCAGTTTGCCTTTGCTCAAAAAATCGTGGGCTCCAGCTTTCATCGCATCAACAGCCGTATCCTCTCCTATTGTCCCGGAGACGATAATAAATGGCAAATCCAATCCATTACCCTGCATCAGTTTCAGCGCTTCTGGACCGCTAAAAGCCGGCAAACTGTAATCGGCAATCACGATATCCCAGGGCTGCTGCTCTAGGGCGGCTTGCATCGCTGCCGCAGTATCCACCCGCACATAATCCAAAGTGTAGCCACCCTGGCGTAGCTCCCGCAATAGCAAGAACATATCATCTTCTGAATCTTCTACAATCAGAACGCGCAAGGGAGAGGTCATTTATTTTTCCTAAAGTGGCGGTGGCTCATTCATC
>JANMRU010000290.1:0-19524 GCA_031388585.1 Pseudanabaena sp. SOY_30_concoct_251
TCAATTGCAACTAGAAGTTTCATAAAAACCTCAATTCTTAAATTTATCGAGCTTCTGGACTAAACTGCCATTAATATCACAAAGATATTAGCTGAGAGTGTAATTTTAAGGCCCTTTCTAACCTAATTGTATTCCCATGAAAGTGCGATCGCGCCTTTGCTCAATTATTTGTTATATGGATTCACTAAAGCGATCGCAACTCTACCCAAATCGGCAAATCTACCAACCTCGTAAAATCAAGTAATGCTTCACATGGCAAGCACTCAGCAAGACTCCTGCCGTATTAACGGGCATAAGACTCAGTAGCGATCGGGCTAGTACGGCGGTTCAGGCTATCAAAGATTGGGACTTGAGAGTTACGATCGCGCCATCACCACGATCGGTCAAACTAAAGTCTAATGTCCAAACTGCGATCGCCACATTAGTCGATGGCAACTACTCACAAATTCCGACTATTTCAATCGCTCAATTAAGCGATCGCCTACTCGTAGAGCATTAGCAATAATCGTCAGTGCAGGACTAATCCCAGCATTAGATGGGAAGAAACTACCATCTACGACATAGAGATTATCAAGATCGTGAGCGCGGCAATCGCGGTCTAAAACCGAAGTATTGGGATCGTCACCAAAGCGACAGGTTCCACATTGATTTGCCATTACTTGTAAGGGAACCTCTGCACGGGGATGCATCACCCCTGCATAAAAGCCATCTAGGGATTTTTCGATGTTCTTTAATACATCAGTCCACCGATAAATAAGGCGATCGTGCGCCTCAGTATTATTAGGGGTGTAGTCGATATGAATCTTGTTGCCTTCTACGCGAACACGGTTATTAGGATCGGGCAAATCTTCCGTCTGTGCCCACCAACCGATCGAACGGGTGGCTAACTGTTTCAGCCCGAATCCTGGCATTAATTTAGCAACTACCGAAAAGACTGGCGGTGATTCGGCAAAAATTATATCGGTGAGCAGTCCTCCCGAATTCTGAATATGTCCCATTGGGTAAGAGAAATCGGCATCGCCCCAGTAAAAATCATTGACGCAAATGGTCTTTTGGAAAGAGCCTGAGTTCGATTTGGTACTGAGTTGCACCACAGTTGACATCAGACTTTTCATTAAATTGCGCCCAACAAGATCGGAACTGTTGGCTAGTCCTTTGGGGTGTAAATCACTGGCAGACTTTAATAGCAACGCTGCTGAATTGACTGCACCACAGGCAAGTACGACGATATCAGCCAAGAATAAATAGGATTGACCAGCAATTTCTGCTTCTACTCCCTTAACAACTAAACCAGAAGGATTGGTATGTAAGCTGATAACTTTGGCTTGGGTTTTCAATGTAACGTTGTCATACTTCAAAGCTGGTTCGATGCCGCTGACTTCAGAATCATTGGTAGGGTCATCCTCTTGACGGGTCAAGCCTAAGGGGATGGTTGATGGATGTAGCCCTTGTTGCGCGATCGCATCGTAAATCTCTTGAATATGAGGCTCATGCCCTACGGGGAGAAAGGGATACTGGCTACTGTGAGCAGGTTCGGTGCGATCGCCATTCGTTTCACCATGCACTTTATAGAGGTTTTCTGCTTCGGTGTAGGAGGGCTCAAAATCTGCATATTTCAAACACCACTCTGGCGAAATTCCTGCTTGATGGTTTACTGCTTCGAAATCTCGTTCGCGCCTTCTCAGTAATGCCGCACCATAGATTTTAGTGTTGCCACCGATCGCATAATTCATTTGTGGTGAAAACGGTTCGCCAGAAATGTCATACCATTGTTCGGGCGCGTGGTAGCGTTCTCGCTTAAAGATATCGATGTTACTGCGGTTCTGCTCTTCCAATGGCATAAAATCACCCCGTTCAAGGATGAGAATTTTTTTTCCACTTGAGGCAAGTTTATAGGCAAGGGTTCCACCACCTGCACCCGTGCCAACAATAATCACATCATAATATTGGTCATCGATAATCATCTTTTTTCCCTCACTGCCAAACGTAAATCAGGACGAACAGAATAATCCAAATCACATCGACAAAGTGCCAGAACAGCGACGTAGACGCAACGCCAAACTCACCCTTGTCATAGTTATGGGGGATGAACGATCGCCCCAGCATAATCGATTGCAACAGCACGCCCGTGAGTACGTGTAAGCCATGAAATCCTGTCAGTAGATAAAAAGTGCCGCCGAATACGCCATCGCCAAAGCCAAAAGGCAATCCACTCCATTCCACCGCTTGACCGTATAGGAAGTAACTACCCATCGCGATCGTCATCAGCCAGAAGGTACGGAAGCCCCAAAGATTATTTTTATGGAGAAATTTTTCGGCGAGATAGATCGTGAAACTGCTGGATACGAGAATCACCGTATTAATTGCAGGTTCTCTGAGTTCTAAACCAGTTACGCCTACGGGTAACCAATCGAGGGAAGTGGTTTTGTAAACAATATAGCCAGCGAAGAAGCTAAAGAAGATCGCACTTTCAGAAAGTAGAAAGACCACAAACCCAAACATGCGGTTGTCGGGATGATCGTTATGTATGGCTCCATGAGCGTCTTCTAAAACGGTACTGGAACTATCGACAGAAGTATTAACTGTTTGCATGAGCGACCTCCAATGTGTCAGGATTAGAAACTAAGGGTTCATCTTTACCATAGCCGTATGGTTCGGAAATCACAATCGGTAATTCCTTAAAGTTCTCATGGGATGGTGGTGACGAAACTAGCCATTCCAAACCGATCGCCCGCCAAGGATTTTTCGGAGCTTTCTCGCCCTGCACCCAAGAACTAATCATATTTAGAATAAAAGGAATAGTTGATACGCCCAACAGAAAGCCACCTAAACTAGCAATCACATTCCAAAAAGCAAACTCTGGATCGTAGGAGGCAACTCGGCGCGGCATTCCTTGCAAGCCAAGTGGGTGCATCGGGAAGAAACAGGCATTTGTCCCGATAAAGGTGAGGATAAAATGTAGTTTCCCTAAACCTTCGGAATACATCCGCCCTGTCATTTTTGGGAACCAATGATAAAGGGCTGCATAGATACCGAGAACAGTCGCACCATAAATTACGTAATGAAAATGTCCCACCACGAAGTAAGTATTATTTACATGAATATCCACAGGAACCGCCGCTAGCATAATCCCCGTAATTCCTGCAAACACAAACATCACCAGCGCACCTAGCCCAAACAGCATCGCCGTAGTCAGTTTAATTTTGCCGCCCCAGATTGTGGCTACCCAAGCAAAAACTTTAATCCCCGTCGGTACAGAAATCAGCATCGTCGTTGCCATGAATAGCATCCGCATCCAATCAGGAGTGCCACTGGCAAACATATGATGCACCCAAACCACAGCGCTCAATCCCGTAATAATTAACGAAGATACCGCGACCACTTTGTAACCAAATAGGGGCTTACGCGCATAGACGGGGAAAATTTCCGAGAAAATTCCAAATACGGGTAGGATAATCACATAAACCGCAGGATGGGAATAGAACCAGAAAAAATGTTGAAAGAGTACGGGATCGCCGCCCTTAGCTGGGTCAAAAAAGCTAGTTCCAAAAGTTAAGTCAGACAAGAGCATCACTGCCCCTGCGGTCAAGGCTGGCAATCCAAATAATTGAATAATTTGCGCCGCAAGCACTGTCCACACAAACACAGGCATTTTGAACCAAGTCATCCCTGTGGTTCGCATTCTAAAAATCGTAGTCACAAAGTTAATCGCTCCCATAATCGAAGCAACACCAGAAATCGCTACGGCAAGTAACCAGAGAAACTGACCATTGATTAAATTCCCTGTGGGATTTTGGAGACTGACGGGTGGATAAGCCCACCAGCCCGATTGCGAAGATCCTCCAGGCACAAAGAAACTTGCCATTAGGATCGCGCCAAATATCGGAACCATCCAAAAGGCAACTGCATTCAGCTTCGGAAAAGCCATATCTCGCGCCCCGATCATCAATGGCACGAGGTAATTAGATATCCCTAGCAGTACAGGAAATGTCCAGAGGAAGAGCATGATCGTGCCATGCATCGTAAACATGGAATTGTAAACAGTGCGATCGACTAAATCCGATTCAGGCGTAATCAGTTCGCCTCGAATCACCATCGCTAAAACGCCACCGATTAGGAAGAAGAAAAAGGAAGTAACTATATACTGAATCCCAATCACTTTATGATCGGTGCTGAAACCAAAAAATCTGCGCCAGTCTTCAGGTTTTTCTGGTGGTCGGATGTCAGCGATCGCATCAATAGAAATATTTGCCATGAGTAACTCTCTTAAAAGTTTAATTAGAACTTGAATAATTAACCACAGGCGGAGCCGCAGGTACGACCGTTGCCCAATTCTGATTACCCTCTAGAGACCGAATCGCATACTCATTAGAAGCGCGATTGTAAGCTGGTGTTAGAACTGCCCTAGATGCCTCAGCCAACCATTGCTGGTATTCTTCAGGAGACTGCACCACCACATCAGTTTGCATCGCTGCGAAATAAGTACCGCTATATTGAGAATCCCGCAATCGATATTTGCCTTCACGAATTGGCGTAAATTCAAAATCAATCACGCGCCCAGGAATGATGTCTTGCTTGAGACGAAAAGCAGGAACGTAAAATCCATGTAGTACATCTCCGGAATGCAAAGTTAATTTGATCCTGCGGTTGTTCGGCAAATGTAATTCTGTACTACTAACATCGATACTAGTGCCTTTTCCATAAACAAACTCCCATGACCATTGCCGCGCAAATACATCGATATTTTCCGTAGTTGCAGTTCCATCTTGATCCATCGTTGCAGCCTCAGGCGAGGCAATCATATGCACATGTTCCATTGGACCTAAGACCGACATTTGACCATAGATTTGATAGCTATAAGCTGCAATCCAAATTACCAATGCGAAGGGAATCACCGTCCAGATGATTTCTAACTTAACATTGCCCTCAATGTGTGGCCCATCACTATAGTCGTATTTCTCGGCTCGCTGAAACAAGATTGAAAAGGTCAATGTACCAACCACACCGAGAAAAATAAATGTTCCCAATGTCACCAAAAAGCTAAATAGGTTATCCACCAAAATCGATTCAGCCGAAGCTTGCGGGGGGAACCATGTGTAGGCAGCTTGTCCCATCCAGAGACTGATTAGAGCGATCGCGATCGCCACACCCACCAAGATTAAAATCGTGCGAAGTTTCATAGATCTCCCTATTTCAGTAACTGATTGAGATCAACATCCTTACCTATCCTTAATAGGCGATCGGCGGTGATATGCACCCCAAATTCAGAAGCAAGTTGTGCGCCTAAAGTCCCATGGGCAAACATGATCGCAAAAATTGCTAATCCTGCTAGTAGATAGCTCCATTGCACCTGCTGTCCCATATCCTTGCGCCAGAGAAAGCGCTGAAACCCACGCCATACGGTCATGCCCACAATGAGTGCAAGCAACAAAACTCCACCTACACCATGCCAGATCATCGTTTCCATCGCCTGAAAACCCCAAGCGCTTTTCACATTGGGATCAGGAGCGGCTAACAAGATCTCGTAAAAGCCAGCAGCCACAGTGAAGAAGGTGATGATCGAGGCGGCGACCATGTTGTACCAACCGACATCAAAAAAGTTGGAACGGGCAGCAGGGATAGCTAGAAACTTGAATACGGGCTTTTCGAGAACAAAAAATACTCCGACAAAATCAAACCCGATCGCAGCAATAAACAAACCCAAAGTCATGTGAACGAGATTGGGATGAATGGGAATTGCATAAGGTAAACCGTTTGCGCCCAACTGACTACCTAACTGATTAATCAAGTCTGGATTCACTTTAAACTAGCCTCCCTTAAAGCCTCAACAACAGGAACCGTATGCAGTCCATAAACCCAAACTAATAGATCTCCAAGGTAAACTTGGAAGAGAACTATGCCTGTAAGCAATACACCGACACCGAGAAATGAGAGTGGTAATTTTTTAGGGTCACGAATCCGCAATATATAGCGCCATCCCGTAATTGCAGCAATGATTGCTGAAAGTGACCAACCGATGATGGTATGCAGGTTTAAGGTCGATGAAACTGCCGCATAGGGTTCAGCAAGGCCCGCTTCAATTTGTCCAAAAATAATGGCGATGAAAATAGAAATTGTGGCAAAAAAGTAATTCCACCAACTAACTTCATATAGGCGAGGATTGCGCGTGAAGTAGCCGATCGCATCACATACTACCGAAAACAACACCATCGCAATCACAAAATGCACCACAATTGGGTGAATCGTATCAGGATAAGGCAAATTATGGTCGTTTAACGGTGGAAGGTATTCCAGCATATTTTCAATACGTAATGAGATGATTAGTTTTCTGATACACTGTCAGGCTAACCCAACGGCAGTGTGCTCTGCCAAACGTCTATCCAGACTTAGGACTGCCACTCAGACTTAATTCATGCATTTCTGCACTGGAGAAAATAATATCTATGGATCTGAGCAACCCTTTAAAGTACATATTGTAACAAAAGCGAAACATTGATAAAAATCGAGCGCAGGTATATCGATTTAAAATTGAGATCTGAAAAAATAGTGCCACTCCCTGTAATCCTTGAATAGCAATAGCTCCACCCAGACTGTGCAGGCTATATTAGGCAATTAGACAATTAGACAATCTGCGGTTAAGAACTTGAAGAAGCGATTAGATACATTACTGGTTGAGTTGGGTCTTGTGCCGTCAAGAGAACAGGCACAACGGTTGATTCGTGCTGGCGCAGTGCAGGTAGAGCGTACGGTAGTTGATAAACCAGGCACAGAAGTGCAAACCACAGCATCAATTCAGCTTAAGGAGCGATCGCCTTTTGTGTCGAGAGGCGGTGAGAAGTTAGCAGGGGCTTTAGCTGTATTTGAGATCGAACTGGGCGATCGCATTTGTTTTGATGGCGGCATCTCCACAGGTGGTTTTACCGACTGCCTATTAAAAAATGGTGCTGCCCGCGTTTATGGTGTAGATGTGGGCTACGGGCAAGTAGCGTGGGAAATTCGCAGCGATCCGCGCGTGGTGCTCAAGGAACGCACAAATCTGCGCTATCTTAAGCCAGAGGAACTATATCAACCCGACGACCCTCGCCCAGACTTTGCCGTGCTGGATCTATCCTTTATTTCCCTGGCTAAGGTCATGCCTGCGCTGTGGGAATTGCTTATCCCGCCACGCGAGGTATTTATGCTGGTTAAGCCGCAATTTGAAGCGGGTAAAGAGCAGGTTGGCAAACATGGGATTATCAAAGATGCCAAAGTACGTACCGAGGCATTTCATCGCGTGATGATAGCCGCGATCGCGCAAGGATGGCAGTTTAGCGGGATGACGCGATCGCCTATTCAAGGAAAAACTGGAAATCGTGAGTACTGGCTATGGCTGCGTTCGGACTTACGCCAAGATACTCCTCAAGCTTTACCAACTCTGGCAGAAATCCATATTATGACTGAGAGCTATTAACTAGGCGGCGGGTAGTTCACACGTAGACAATGTAACGAGCATTGAGACTTAATCCTTGCGCACCACTAACTAGGGCAATTAGTTCATCTTGGCTACTAATTCCAGATGTCCCATCTTTATCTAAATATATAGCTGTGCCAGCGCCAAATCCCGAAGGTGCTGCTCCAAGGCCATAGCTACCCTTTAGAGAAAGTTGAATTATGTCTTCGCTGAGATTGAAGTCAGTAATCAAAGCAACCCCAATGGCGTTAGTGTCTCCATCTGTATAAAAAACCTTACTGCTGTCGCCAAGCACGAATGTATCGAGGCCAAGACCTCCAGTAAGTGTATCTGTTTCTCCTATCCCAGGACTAGCATCAGTCGGATTTACCCCAATCAGGGAATCATTACCGCGATCGCCGCTCAGCAAGTCGTTAGAACTACCACCCGTGATACTGTCATTGCCTCTGCCACCAAAGAGTATGTCATTCCCATTACCACCGCGAATTTGGTCGGCATTAACATTACCGTTGATGAAATCATTGCCACCGCGACCAATTAGCACATCATCGTTTTGACCACCAAGGATGAAGTCAGCATCGTCACCGCCATCAATTGTGTCATTACCAAGATTACCGTTAATCGTATCTGCTCCATCTAGACCAAATATCGAGTCATCCCCGCCAAATCCAAAGATGAGGGAGCTATCACCTAGAGGTGAAACCAGGACATCAGATGCCTCTGTACCAGAAAAAACTGCCATTGCAACTCTTCAACCTATGTTAGTGATGATACGAGTTGAGTAAGGATAGCAGATTGCTGGCAAAAAAACGCTATTAGATAATTTTAGCGATCGCTGCGGGTAGTAGCAAAAGCTCTGAAACGTTATCAGAATTCCAAGCTAGCTAAAATTGGGAGCGCTAGAGGATAAATTGCTTAAATATGTGCAACACTATACATTCGCAATCTATCCTTTTACAGAATAAGCTGACTTGGTTTATCAATGCTATACCCTTGCGCATAATTGATCCCAAGAGCCGAAATTTTAGCTAAAATAGCTTCGCTAGCTACAAATTCGGCAATAGTTTGGAGTCCCATTTCCTGGGCAATGCTATTGATCGATCCGACGATCGCCTCGGCGACTGAGTCGGTGACAACATCTTTCACGAAAGAACCATCAATCTTGAGATAATCGACTGGCAACGTTTTAAGATAGGTAAAAGAGGACATCCCACTACCAAAATCATCAAGGGCAAACTGGCATCCCATACCCTTAAATTCTTGCATCAGTTGTCTGGCCGTATTGAGATTTGAGATCGCTACTGTTTCAGTAATTTCAAAACAAATGATCTGTGGCGGAATTCTGTGTATGGCGAACTGTTCGCGCAGAAACTCAATAAATCCAGTTTCATTAATACTAGCGCCCGAAAGATTGACAGCGTAATGAGATAAGTTAGATTGAAGGTCTAGGACATTTATACTGTTTTTTTGAAAATGAGCCTCTAACATGGTAAACAACGTACTAATTACCCAGCGATCGATCGCTGGCATCAGCTTATAGCGTTCAGCTGTAGGGATAAATGCCATTGGCGACACTACCTTGCCGTTCTCGTCAATCATGCGTAGCAAAATCTCATAGTGCTTTTGGGCACTGCTTGTATGGGCGGATTCCTTGGTGGCATCGGTGTTATTAAGGGAAACAATACTTTGAGAGTAGAGGCGAAAGCGATTTTCTGTTAGCGCTAAATTAATCTGCGATAACCATTGCCGTTGCTGGCGGTGCTGGACTAGCTCGCTATCGTCAGATTCGTAGACCCGAATATTGTTCCAGCCAGATTCTTTTGCCCCGTGACAAGCGGCATCAGCAGCTTCCATAATGCCATCCACATTCTGGTTATTGGCAGTAATGGTAACTAGTCCGATGCTGACTCCTACTCGAAACACTTTGTCATCCCAGACAAATCCAAAATCTTGTATGCTCTTACTGAGTTCCTCAATAATGTTTCGGCCTTTTTCCATGGGGCATTCGTAGAGGATAATGGCAAATTCATCGCCACCTAAGCGTGCGAGTGTGTCTATCTTGCGCAATTTTGCTTGCATTAAGTTAGCAATCTGACATAACAGTTCGTCCCCAGCTACGTGACCGCAGGTATCGTTCACAACCTTAAAACGATCTAAATCTAGGAAGCCGAGAATATGTTGCTTATCCTGGGTTTTAGCGATCGCTAAGGCTTGTTTGAGACAACGCTCAAATTCTCTTCGGTTAACTAAATTAGTTAGGGCATCGTGGCTTGCCTCCCACGACAGCAGATTTTCCATCAGGCGATCGGTTGTAACATCGCGGAACACTAAAACCGTGCCAACTATTTCTCCTTCTTTAGTTCGGATGGGAGCAGCAGAATCATCAATCGCAAATTCTCTACCATCTCGATGAATCAAGATTGTATGATTAGATAATCCCGAACTCTTCCCTTCACGCAAAACTGTTTCCACAGAACTAATTACACTTTCACGAGTCTGCTCGTTCACGATCTGAAAGACTTCAATTAGCGGTCGCCCTCTAGCCTCATCAATGCGCCAACCTGTTAGCTGCTCTGCGATCGGGTTAAGCTTTTCCACCTCACCATTCGCATTAGTTGTAATCACTGCATCTCCAATTGAGAAGAGTGTAATCTCCGCTAATTCCTTGGATTGAAAAAGCTCTTGTTTACTTTGCTTAAGTTCATCAAGATATTGTTCTAATTTTTGTAGTAGAGAGCGTATTACAATAGCGAATATTGTGGCAAATACCAAGCCCACTCCTAACAGCGAAATCAATAGATATGAAAGATTGGCTTGAGCCTGTTTGTAAATCTCTCTAGGAATATCTACCCGCAGGATCAGTGCAGGTTTCCCATAAACATCTTTAATTAGAGTATATCCAGCAATAACATCATCACTTAATGGTTGGATCGCAGTAGATGATTGCTGGAGTTGTCGATCGATCAGATTGGAACGGATGCTCGCAAAATCAGCAGGTAACTGCGGGTCATCAAAGCGCTCGATCGCTAGGGATAGATGGGTAATCCCTGCTATACGCTTAATGGCATAATCGTCAAGGTAACGGGCAAAAATCAAGGTACCACGACTGGGGCCTTTAACTTCACTGGTCAGAATTGGTCGCGATACAACTACGATTGTAGTCTCAGGTGACGTTACTAAACCAAGGGGTTTAGCTTGGCTACCAAGATTGTTACTCTGTACTACTGGGATAGAAGAGACTTGCTTTAACAAACTTTCGGCAATCGGTACTGTTTTTTTCTGCCTCAGGTCAAAGCCTCTCCCATAGACTAGTTCACCTGCGGAATTGACAAATATGATGAAATTGACCCGCGCGCCTATAAACGACCGATCGGTAACATTTGACTTGATAAAAACAGGATTACGATTTTCTATAAACTCATACGCGGCATCCCAGTTGCTCCAATCTACCGCAACTTCCTGGAGGCTGCTAAATTCGTCAGCAAGCGTGTCCTTTACGCGCTCTAGATTCTTACGCAGATCTCGCTGTTCGATCTGACTGTAACTACCCAGGATAATATGCCATGCAATACCGTATAGCACCCCAATTGGGCAGAGCAGTGCGATGAAGACAATCAACAGAATTCGCTTGCGAAATGCCATGAAATCTGACTACGGCTTGCTACAACCGCAGTATATAGGTATTAAGTGAGAGTATACCTGCAAATCTATCTTCCCAGATGAATACAGCCCAACCTATTTTCATAGGTTGGGCCGATCTTAGATGCGTATAAACTTGATTAGGCTTAGCCTTCTTTGTTAATGAAAGGCAGTAGGGCGATCGTTCGAGATTGCTTAATAGCTATAGTCAGATGTCTTTGCTGTTTTGCCGTCAAACCTGTAATGCGACGGGGCAGAATTTTGCCGCGCTCGGTAATAAACTTACGCAGTAGATCGACATCCTTATAGTCGATCGGGTCTGTTGGCTTGATTGGCGAGAGCCGCTTGCGATAAAAAGTCATGGCAATAAACTAGTTTACTTAATCTCTATTTGATTTCTTTGTGGACTATGTGATCGTTGCAATGTTTGCAGAACTTCTTCAACTCTAGTCTGGCAGTTGTGTTGCGACGATTTTTGGTGGTCGTGTAGCGGGAAACACCGGGCGATCGCTTATCGATATTAGTGCGACACTCGGTGCATTCCAAAGTAATAATAATGCGAACGCCTTTAGCCATTGTTTTATTTCAGAGCACGGCCTAACATTATGACATGAGTAGCTAATTTATGGAAGGGCTAAAAACGCGGTCTGCGCGATTTTTTCTTTTTACTAGTCCGCTGAGGTGGTTGTGGCGGCTCATATGAAAGATCTGAACGCTGTCCGTAATCGTCTTGGGATGCTCTACTGTAGCGATCTCGTTCTGTATCCCGTTCCGCAGAAAAATCATCGCCATAATCGTCTTGCTGGTATTGGCGACGCGAACGACTTGTTTTTTGCTGGAAGCTTTGGTTAGGATTGCGATTGGTTCGAGGTTGGGGGCTGGGTTCTTGGTAAGGGTCAGCGTCATAGTCTTCTTCGTAAGCTTGACGATCTTGACCGCGTTCACGATCGTCATAATCATCAAAGTCTTCAAATTCGTCATCGTAGCCTGGCGAATATCTGCGATCGTAACCTTGACTGTAGCCGCGATTAGAGCGATCGCTAGATCTGCTGCTTTGGTATGCCTTGCTGGCGCTACGGCTGGCTTGCCCCAGGAATTTTGTAAGCTTCTGATCTAGTTGTAAGCCCTTCCTGCTAACAATTACAATTGTGCCAGCAAGCTTGTCGTGAAGTGTTTGCATCTTTTCTGAATCCGCTAGCGCGATTACGCCATCAATCACTAGTGGTATCAAGGCAAAGAAGCTGATTGTATTAGTTATTCCACCTGAGTTAAATCCAGCAAGTACTAATGCCATGCATAAGTAGATTGCCGCTTCACGTTTAGCGAGCTCGAACACGCCCGCAGATTTACCATAAGTCATATCCACAGCTCTAATACTCAGTAGCCACCGACCTAGGCTCTGCCCCTGATTCTTGCCAGCGATAAAAACACGATTGAGCATCCAGGCTAAGCCAAAAATTACCAAGCCCAAACCAGAATTGCTCAGACCCAAAAGCGACTCAATCAACTGCCCTAAAAACGCACAGGCAATAAAGTCCACAAGCAGAGCGGCATTACGCTGCGATAGTTTTGCTAGGACAAGGCGAGAATATGCGGGTTCATAGTCCATCATAAAGGGGTAGCTTGAGGCTTTTATGTGAGGTCTGGAGGTTTGACGATTGTTACAATACGTTAAGAACTGGGCTTAAGGTTCTTGATGTAAGAATTGCTAGTATGCCGAGCTAAACACCAACATCCCTGATTGTACAACCATTATCTCTATGCCCAAAAAGCAAAAGTTCCCTTATCTCGTTGGCTCAAAATGGACAGCTTTACAAGAAACCTTTGGTTGGAAACATTTTGTCGTTACTAATCGCAAGAATGAGAAAACCTTAGTTTTTGCAGAACTCAAGGCTACCTGCGACGAGTCGGTGAGATTTTGGTTAAATGCTAAAGCCTTAAAGGATAAGGCTTTGTGGATGCCTGGTTGGAAAGCCTTGGATGAGCAAATGCCTCTTACTATTTTCGATGATGATTAGCTATCTACTGCGACTGTGTTGGAGATCGCCTTATTTTGTTGCTATAGCTTAGCCAGCTAGTTAAGGCTCATACCAGATCTGTTCGATCCGATCGCAGATCGCTTCTCCTTGTGCGTAATTATCTGCTAGTACGGTGACGTGGCCGAGTTTTCGTCCTGGTTTAGAGGTGGCTTTGCCGTACCAGTGCGCGTAGGTTCGGGGTAACTGGGTGATGAGCTGACGTTTTTCGCGGTAGTCAGAGCTGGCAGTTTCGTAACCGATCAAATTCACCATCATCGCGATCGCACAGGTCATGTGCGTTTCTCCAAGGGGCATTCCACTAACCGCCCGAAGCAGTTGCGCGAATTGGGATGTTTTGCAAGCTTCAATTGTGTAATGCCCAGAATTATGCGTGCGCGGTGCAATTTCATTGACGCTCACCTCACCATCATCAGTAAGGAAAAGCTCAATTCCAAATACACCCACGGCATCTAAACTATCGACGATGGTTTTGGCGATCGCTTCTACCTTTGCGGCAACTTCGGGTGTAATGCGGGCGGGTGCGATCGTGCGACGGCAAACCTGCTCTACCTGTTGAGTCTCAACAACTGGATAGATCGCATATTCCCCTGATTCTGAACGCGCGGCGATCGCTGCGATCTCCATTGTAAAACTAACGTAGGCTTCTAGAAGAGCAGGGGCTTTACTCATTTCTGCCCAGGCCGCGATTAATTCGGATTCGGAGTGGACAACGCTGGTGCCTTTGCCATCATAGCCATGTCGCCGGACTTTTAGCACAGACGGAAAGCCTAATATCCCAGCAGCCTCCATCAGGTCTTGGGCATCATTCACCACGAGGAAATTAGGGATTGGGATGTGATGTTGTTTGAGAAATTGTCTTTGGTAGTATTTATCTACTAATATTTCTAGCGTTGCTAGTCTTGGCAGAAATTTAACCCCTTCACTCTCTAACTCTGAGAGCTGATCTAAATTCACAAATTCATTCTCAAATGTGATTACTTCACTCACTTGCGCGAGTTTACTAGTAGCCAGGAAATCATCGATCCCACCAATTACAAGTCGATCTGTGCCCAAAGCCGCAGACTCCTGCACATTTGCCGCTTGCACAGTTAGATCAATCCCCAGTTGCTTTGCCGCGATCGCCATCATCCAGGCCAACTGCCCACCACCGATTACGCCAATTTTGGTTATGATTTTGCGATCGCCCATATCTCAGAATTTGCCCTAATGCCAACAGTTATTATAGTCACTTAGTAGTCATGCTTCGTAATAGTCAAAGTAGTACAACAAACTTCAATATCCTCATGTTTTTGCCTTAAATTTTGGGCGATCGCACTCTATTTATTGACCTGCATACTTTGGGATTAGTGACATAAAACAACCATAATGTCGCTAACAAACTCATTATCCTCTAAAGCCAAGCTAAGCAAACGAGAACTGAAGCATGTTAGGTAATCCGCTTAAGACATTCATAACAAAATTAACCCGAAAGCTCCCCCTACGGTTTGTTCTAACCGTCCCGTTTGTAATTCTGGTGGTTGCTGCGACCAGTTTAGTTGGGTTTTTGTCATATCGGAACGCACAGGAGGCTGTCAATACTCTAGCGGATAAATTGATGACGCAGGCAAGCGATCACGTCGATCAACAACTGGACAACTATTTGGCGCTCCCCCATCAGATTAACCAATTAAACCTCGATGCTATTCAACGAGGTTTATTGGATACCCAGGATTTAGATGCAGCAGGGCGTTACTTCTTTAAGCAATCTCAATTATTCAAGAACTTTAGCATCGTGAGCTATGTGCTCCCAGACAAGACGATGGCGGCGGCTGGACGATGGTTTAAGGGGCAAGACATCGTGCTCACCTATCATCCTGGCGGTAGTGTGAAAGACTACACCTATCTCCCAGATAAGAAAGGGGGGCGAACGAAATTAATTTATACAACAGACTATGACACCGTCGATAATGAATGGTACAGGGATGCAGTTAAGGCAGGGAAACCAGCTTGGACTAGTATTTCGTTAGCAGATGAGTTTGACGCATACCTTTTTATATCTGCGACCACACCTATCTACAATGACAAAGGTCAAGTTCGCTGCATCTTGGGGATAGATTTGTTGCTGCGCGATATCAGCACCTTTTTACAGAAGATCAAAATTAGCTCTAACGGCAAGGTCTTTATCGTTGAGAGAACTGGAATGCTTGTTGCAAATTCGGATGAGTCTCCCATATACCGAGAGACGGTTAAAGGTAAATATGAACGCATTAATGCCTTTAGAAGCAGTTCGCCCGTTATCAAAGCAGTTAGCAAGCAACTGCAAGACAAATTTGGAACCCTACAAAATATCCAAACCCAACAAAAATTTGATTTTCAGCTCCAGAACTATCCGTCGAGCGAATTTAGTGAGCGCCAATTTATCAGTGTTATACCTTGGCGCGATCAGTATGGGATAGATTGGCTCATTGTTGTAACCGTCCCAGAATCCGATTTCATTGGAGACATCAATGCGAATACCCACACGACTGTTTTACTTTGTCTCGGGGCTTTGGGTGTAGCGACCCTTTTAGGAATGCTCACAGCTCGATGGATTAGCCGCCCCATTTTAGAAATGAATATGGCGGCAAAGGCGATCGCCGACGGAGAGCTAGACCAAACCATCGATATAAATCGAACAGATGAACTCGGAGAACTCGCGCAGTCATTCAATCGCATGGCTAACCAACTTGAGACTTCTTTCAATGATTTAGGGAAAACCAACCAGGATTTAGATCGACGCGTTCAGGATCGAACAGCTTCGATCACTGAGGCTGAAGCAGAACTGCGTGGATTGTTCTCGGCAATGACAGATTTGGTAATTGTTATGGATTCCCAAGGACGCTACCTCAAAATCCCTACCCAAAATTCACCCCTCCTTTATGCCCCCGCAGAAAATCTGATTGGCAATACCGTCGATGAGATGCTACCGCCAGATAATGCCAAAGAAGTCAATCAATGGATTCATCAAGTGCTCGATAGCCAGCAATCGCTCAGTGTCGAATACAGCCTATTTTTAAATGGCCAAGAAACTATCTTTGCCGCCAACATATCACCCATTTCCACGGAAGCTGTGATTGTAGTGACGAGAGATATCAGCGATCTCAGACTTGCACTCCGAGCCAGAACTCAGGCAGAAGAATCTTTGCTTCAAAAGAATGCAGAGTTGACAAATACCTTGGCACAGTTGGAAGTTGCTCAGGAAGAACTGATTCAATCGGAAAAAATGGCAGCCCTGGGACAACTGATCGCAGGGATTGCCCACGAAATTAATACCCCCTTGGGTGTGATCCAAGCCTCGATCGGTAACATTCGCGCTTCGCTACACCAATCGTTAGAAGAATTACCCCCGCTGATGCAGAATCTATCTCCTGAACATCTGGCAGATTTTTTTACGCTTCTAACCTGGGCAAGACAGCCCAAAGAATCTCTCTCTTCGCGGGAAGAGCGTCAACTCAAACGTGCCTTCAGGAAGGACTTAACTGCTCAGGGATTAGCTAATGCAGACATCATGGCCGAAACCCTCAGTAAAATGGGTACGGCTATTTCGTTGGCACCTATCCTATCTTTGCTACAAGCACCAGATGCACCCGTAATTTTAGACACAGCTTATCAACTATCGGCTATTCAAAATAACAGTCAAAATATTCAACTTGCCGTGGAACGTGCTTCTCGAATTGTTTATGCGCTCAAGAACTATATTCATCATGGTAACTCGGTGGCAAAAGTTAACGCTTCTGTCCCAGAGGGTATTGATATCGTATTGACTCTATATCAGAATCAAATCAAACGTGGGGTTAAAGTAGCAAAAGTATATGAGTCTGTGCCATCTTTGCTTTGCTACCCAGACGAATTGATCCAGGTTTGGTCAAATCTAATCAGTAACGCTATTCAGGCCATGAATTACGAGGGCCATTTAGAAATTAACATTGCCCAACAAGACACGAATATTGTTGTGCGAATTACCGATTCTGGTATTGGCATTCCTGATGACATTCAAGAGAAAATTTTTCAGCCCTTTTTCACCACTAAACCTATGGGAGAGGGCAGTGGTCTAGGTTTGGACATCGTCCGTAAAATTGTTGACAGGCACCACGGTAAAATTGAAGTTAGCAGTCAACCTGGGCAAACGATTTTTAGTGTTTGGCTCCCGATCTTGCTTGATGAAAAGGAAAGTTTTTGAAACGGCGTTTGGTACACTAGGCAGAGTTATTGGTTGTAGCGCTTTTACCCAGCATGTCAAATAAGGCTATTTTGTGTGTGGATGATGAGCGCATTGTTTTGCTCAGTCTGCGAGATCAGATCGTCAAACATTTTGGCGATCGCTACCGTTACGAAGTTGCTGAAAGCGCGAATGAAGCTTGGGAAGTAATTGAAGAATTGATTGAGGAAGGAGTTAATCTGCTGATTATTGTCTCAGATTGTTTGATGCCAGGGATTAAAGGAGATGAGTTTCTGATTCAAGTACATGCGAAATTCCCCAAAGTGGTAGCTGTTTTACTCACAGGTCATGCCGATGAAGCGGCGATCGAGCGTGCTCGTCAATATGCAAACCTCCACGCATACATTACCAAGCCATGGAGTGAAGATAACCTGATTGCCATTATTAAGTCGGGGCTGAGAAAAATAGATGGTTAAGCTAGCAGTTATTTGTATCGACGATGAGAAATCCGTGCTGAACAGTTTGAGAGATCAACTGAGCCGAGTTTTAGAGCCTGGCTACACGATTGAGTTGGCGGAAAGTGGTAAGGAAGCTCTCAGTTTATTTGCCGAGCTAGAGGCAGATGGTATTGAAGTCCCCCTACTGATCTGCGACCAGATTATGCCAGGAATGGGTGGGGTAGAACTACTCATACAAATTCAGCAGCAATATCCCAATACGTTAAAGATTCTGTTGACGGGGTTGGCAAACTTTAATGATGTCATTCAGGCTCTCAACCATGCTAATCTCTATCGCTATATTTCCAAACCATGGGATGAAGCTGATTTGAGTTTAACAATTCGTGAAGCTCTGCGGAGCTACAACCAGGGTAAGCAACTTGAAGAGCAAAACCGACTGCTTCAGCAAATGAATTTAGAGCTTCAGCGCGAAATCGCCGATCGCCGTCGTGCTGAAACCAAATTAGCTCATGATGCTCTCCATGATGCCCTCACAGAGTTACCCAACCGCGTTTTGTTAACCGAGCGTATTCAGGGAGCAATTCAATCTGCCGAGCGAGATTCAACCTATCAATTTGCCGTACTTTTCATTGATCTTGACCGCTTTAAGGTTGTCAATGATGGACTGGGTCACTTAATGGGTGACAAGTTTTTGAAGGCGATCGCCCAACGCTTACAACATTGCCTGCGGCCAAACGATCTGATCGCCAGGTTTGGCGGTGATGAATTTGGCGTCTTCCTGGACAATATCCAAGGCCAAATGGAAGCAGTTCAAGTTGCCCAACGTCTTTTGGCCGCTTTGCAAACCCCATTCAATGTCGGAGATCACACCCTTTTTGCGAGCGCCAGCATTGGCATCGCCGTTGGTTCTGCGGAGCACAAAAATGCGGCAGATTTATTGCGAGATGCCGATCTTGCCATGTATAGTGCCAAAGATAACGGTAGAGGGTGCTATGCGCTCTTTAATCAAGAACTGCACATCCAGTCGATCAAATTGCTTCAGATCGAAAGCGATTTTCATCGAGCTTTAGCTGAGCAAGAGTTTATCCTCCACTATCAACCCATTACCTGTCTTAAAACATCTGCCCTGATTGGATTTGAGGCTCTAGTCCGCTGGCAGCATTCCACCCAAGGATTTATCTCTCCATGTGAATTTATTCCAATCGCAGAGGAAACAGGCTTTATCATCCCCCTGGGAATGTGGGTGCTAAAAGAAGCTTGCCGCCAACTTCAAGCATGGCACTTAAAATTCCCCCAACGGACCGAAATCGCGATTAGTATCAACTTAGCGAGCAAACAACTGCGCGATCCTAAATTTATCAAGCAACTAGATATGGTTGTTGCCGAAACGGGTTTGGATAGTAGTGCGTTAAAGCTAGAACTCACTGAAAGTATGTTAGTGGATAATATCGAATCGGTGTTGCAGACTTTGTCTAGCATTCGTGCTAGGGGAATTGAACTGAGTATCGATGATTTTGGCACAGGTTACTCATCCCTGAGTTATCTGCCGCGTTTCCCGATCAATACACTCAAAATCGATCGCTCTTTTGTGAGTCAGATGACATTTGATGCTGAAAACCTCGAAATTGTGAGAGCGATCGCCTCGCTCGCGCATAGCATTGGCATAGATGTGGTTGCAGAAGGTATTGAAACTGTCGAACAACTTGAGATCCTTCAAACGCTAGGCTGTGAGTATGGGCAAGGATACTTAATTTCTAAGCC
>JANMRU010000339.1:0-11353 GCA_031388585.1 Pseudanabaena sp. SOY_30_concoct_251
GTGACCACGTTGCGTTTACAGCAGCGCAATGTCTTGGATTATCTTTCTCAAGCCTGTCTTGCCAAGCGCAATAATCTGCCGTCTCCTTCCCTTCTTCCCTTAATTCCCTAATTCAGGCGACTTTACCCTGTGTACGAATACAAGAAAACTAAGTTAATCCAAGTGCGAAGCCAGATTGGTTTTATTTTTCAAGCCCATAACTTACTGAAATGCTTCAAGGCTTGGGAAAACGTGAATATGTCTCTAAAATTACATCAGGAGATATCAGTCGATCGACGCAAGCGCAAATCTATCGCGATGTTAGAAGCAGTGGGTTTGCACGATCGAGTCGATTACTATCCTGAGAATCTATCAGGGGGGCAAAAGCAGCGGGTGGCGATCGCACGGGCGCTGGTCATCCTAAGTTGGTTCTGGCCGATGAACCAACAGCGGCATTAGATAAAAAATCAGGTCGAGACGTGGTAGAAATCATGCAGAAACTAGCAAAGGAACAGGGCTGTGCAATTTTGCTCGTCACCCATGACAATCGCATCCTGGATATCGCCGATCGCATTGTCCACATGGAAGATGGTCGGTTAGTTAACGATCGCACAACGGTAACTTCTATTGCTAGTCAAGTCATATAACCAAATGAGGTCACAAATCAGATGACTCAAGCGTGAATTTGCCATCCACTTTGGCTTGCTTCACCGTGTGATTAATTTTACAGAGTAATTTGGATATACGCTAGCGAACTCCACCTCATATACTACGGGCATTTTCACTTGTGGATCATACGGCTCATTTGTTCAAGATCGAGCACTTCTGCTAGTTGCACCTCAGTCATTAACCCCTTTTCCAAAACTATCTGACGCAGGGATTTGCCTGTCGCTAGCGATTCCTTGGCAATTTCTGCACTATTGAGATAGCCAATGTGCGTATTCAGAGCGGTAACCAGCGATAAACTACCCTCTGCATAATCTAGGCAGCGATCGCGCATCACGGTAATACCACTAATACACTTCAGGGCTAGGCTATTCAGCGCATTACCCAAAATTTCAATACTGTGGAGTAGGTTATAAGCAATTAGCGGCATCATCACATTTAGTTCCAACTGACCCGCCTGAGCCGCCATCATGATGCTGGCATCCAATCCCATTACCTGGAAACAGACCATGTTGGTCATCTCCGCAATCACAGGATTATATTTGCCTGGCATGATCGAAGATCCGGGCTGTACGGGTGGTAGTTGAATTTCCTTGAGGCCAGTTTTGGGGCCAGAGTCAAGCAGGCGCAGATCGTTAGCGATTTTATTACTATCTTGAGCCAAGTTGCGCAAAGCCCCCGATACATGCACGAAGGGAGCCATACTCTGCATCGCTGCCATCAGATTAGGCGCAGGTTTAAGCTCATATTTTGTTAGATCGCTCAGTACTCGCGCGACGCGATCGCAATATTGGGGATGCGTATTCAAACCTGTCCCAGCCGCACTGCCGCCCAAGCCTAGCAGTTTGAGATCGTCCGAGGTTTGACGAATGCGCCGTGTATGATCGCTAATAATCTGGGCATAGGCTCCAAACTCATCACCCAGCCTCACGGGAACGGCATCCTGTAAGTGGGTACGTCCGGACTTAATTACATCATGAAATTCTTCAGCTTTTTGAGTCAGGACAGCTTCGAGATTAGAGAGGGCAGGATACAGAAAACGTTCTAGGGCGATCGATGCCCCAATCCGAATTGCAGTTGGGATCACATCATTGGTGGATTGGCCGTAGTTGACGATATCGTTTGGGCTAAGGCGATCGTAGTTGCCTTTTTTGTCGCCAATAATTTCCAGCGCCCGATTGGCTAGGACTTCATTCACATTCATGTGGTGCGACGTACCTGCACCTGCTTGATAAATATCAACGACGAACTGATCCCTTAATGCCCCATCCAAGATTTCATCGCAGGCTGTGGCGATCGCCTCACCAGCGTCTTTGGGAATGCAACCTAGCTCGGCATTGACTATTGCTGTAGCCTTTTTAATCAGGAGACAAGCATCGACGTAGACGGGTAGAGGCTTAATTTCACTAATCTCAAAGTTGGCGATCGCTCTAGCAGTCTGGATGCCGTAATAAGCACGATCGGGGATTGACATCTCTCCCATAGAATCGCGCTCTACTCTATGTTGTTGCATATATGTTTATTTTTCTGTGCTGAATGGGAATAGTGATAGTAAATGGAGGGATATTGTGAAAAATGGTTTGCAAGCAACGACTAAATTTAGTTGGCTTAGAAGGTCTATCTTGAAGCTAATCAACCATAGAGTCTAGTGAATCATAGAAAGTGTTTAGGTAGACGTTTGTCAACTTTTGAAGACATTATAAAGTTAATTTCTTCTTCGGGATCGCTATAAAACATTTCTAGTATGGATTGCAAGCTCATCGATCCCTTAAACCCTTGCTGCATAATTATGCAAATAAATACCTGGTTACTTTAAAACACTTTTGGAATAAATGAATTTCTCAACAAATTCAGATTTAACTTGTCGTTTTTGTCGGCACTACAATCCTGTTGGCAGGAGAGGGGGGAACTGCCAGAAACTTCAAGCTTCTGTAGAAGCAACCTGGTCTGCCTGTACGCTGGCTGTTACAGCATTTAACCGTGAGTGGAAAACTCCGACCGAAATCACGAATAGCATTCCTGTCCAGGTGAATTCTCTAGCCTCCCAAATTGAAGAGTACGAAGAACTTTACGAACAGGTATACGAGCAGATGGTCGAACAGATGGCTGAGGAGACTTTGGCCGAGAATACCTCTATGGCATTTGCCAGACTTAAATGATTCACCTTACCTAGAACTAAAGAAGATCTATGATTTTAAGGGGATTTGGGCTATGCCCCAATTGAGGTTGCAGCCCTCAAACTCTCCATATAATTCTTTCTTGAAATCATTTCATGTAACATCTGTTACAGCAAATTGCAACCAAACCCACCACAGATAAATCATTAAAACCCATGCGGGGGGCTGTGCCCCTGCGACCAGCTTTTTGTGGTGGACTCGGAGTCGATCAAAAACTGCTGTAAATGATTCAGGCGATACGACTGAGAATCGAGATTGTACCAAAGCCAATCAAAATGATTCCGCTTACTCGTGTCAACCAGCCCGACCAAGTTCGAATCGCAACAATCTGTTTTAATGCCCCAGTAAAGGTGCCAGCCAATACCAACGGCAAGATGGAACCGATCGCATAGGCGAGCAGAAATCCTGCACCGATCGCAATGCTACCAGTTGTACTAACCCATGTAAGTAGCGTTACAAGTACGGGCGTGCTACAAGGAGAAGCCACCAAACCAAATGTCAGCCCTACCAAGTAGGATCTCAAAGCATTGGGGAGTTGCCGCGAAATCTCGATGTTTCCCCAGTTAGGTAGCTGCATGGGTAAGATTTCTAATAGCTGTAATCCCATGGCGATCGCCACCACACCCATTAGTATTGACCACCCCCAACCCACCTGACCGTAGATTTTCCCCAGCAAGGCGGCGGCTAGACCCAGTCCTGTAAGCGTAGTAGCGCAGCCCATTGCAAACCATGCCGACTGCGTTGCCGCAGTCCAACTACTTTTTGACTCAAAGCCACCGATATAACCAATGGTCAAAGGCAGCATCGAGAGCGTGCAGGGTGACAAACTAGTTGCCAGTCCAGCCAGAAACATAAAGCCAATACTAAAAGGCGAAAGATGAGCTAACTGGGCGCTTACCAAGACATCCGACCACTGTTCAAGTCGGTACAGACCCAGTTGTAAAGATTCAGTTAGAGGTTCAAACATATACAGCTATTTTACCGTTATCCCAATTCGGGTAAGGTATCGAGGGGGAAATCCACAAACTGAGCGCCGAAGTGCTCTTCTGCCGCCTGGGTCAGAGCCGCGATCGCCCGATCCATTAATTGTTCTTCACCACGAATAGGACGATCTAGTAACTCCGCCAAGCCCACAACAGGTGTTTCAATACCAAAAATTTGCTGGAGTAATGCATAGTCAGGCTCGATCGCAATCGAGCCATGTTGCAACACAGAATTATGTCGATATAGCTGAGCGCTGCCAATTAATTTTCGGCCATCGGAGGTAACTAGATCGGCACTGGTTGCTGTGGCAAAACAATTGGGATTGTGCATGTATCCCCTCCCTGCTTTACCGTATTGAAGTTGGATACCCAAATCTGCAAATCCCTGGATTAGAAATTCGCAGATATATTCGTAGGTTTCTCGGCGCTTGCCATCGGTGCTAGTAATTACGGCATACGTGAGATCGCCCTTATGCAATACTGCCCGCCCACCACTAGGACGACGGACTAGCTCTAAACCCTCCGCGATCGCAAGATCGTGCCAGCGATCGGGAATTTCTCTCTGGTGATAGCCTAAAGAAATCGCGGCTGGTGACCACCGATAAAACCGCAGTATGGAGTAAGCTTGCCTGCATTGGGAATGCTGGTCTAGCAACCAACTATCCAATGCCATCTGTTTTATGCCAGATGTTCTGAACTGCGGCAGCAGCCGCCAAACGCTTGACATTAGCTATCGATTTCAAGATGCTAAAGCCTCAGCTAAGCGCCAAATTCTGCTTTTAGTAATTCATCATTTTCGTCAGCGATCGCCGCCACAATGCCAATAGTACGGGCGATCTCCTTCGGTGAAAGATCGTCAACTGAACGCGCTGAAATCACGATGACGCGATCGCCTTGAATGGCATATCTGGACTCAAATGTCTCCGCTGCATTCTTTTCTAGGAGCAACTTCATCAGTTTTGCTTCATCTTTAACGGGATAGGAGAGTACAGTTGCTAGCACCGTAAATATATCTGAGGGCGTTTCGCCCGTAATATTCACAATCACCTCGACAGTGCCATAGTGAAATTTCCATGTATCGCCTGGCTGATTGACTACTGCCGTTTTCTCAGGATCCATTGAGGAAATAACAGTTTGAATTGTTTCAGCATGGTTGAAAATGTTAGCTGAATCAATCATTTCGTCCGTACCTATTATTGTGGTTTCAGTGCTTGATGGCATGGGAAATTCATTTTAAAGGTCTAGATTTACTGTATACCAGACATTGCACTTTGCCTATCTAAGAATTACCAACCAATGGGGTTAAATTACCATCTGATATCCGCCAAATGCGATCGGCAATTGACTTGAGTTCCTCTGGCTCGTGGCTGACTACTAATAAAGTCCAGTCTTTTTTAAGTGTTGCCAATAACTTCAGTAGCTGTCGCCGCATCGACCAGTCCAAGCCTGCAGTTGGTTCGTCTAGTAATAGCAATCCTGGCTGCCGAATTAACTGCACTGCTAAAGCGAGGCGGCGCTGCTGTCCACCACTGAGAGAGTTAGGCGACGCATTCAGCGGAATCTGTGCCAAACCCACAGATTGCAATGACGCATCCAGGCGATCGCCATCAAGATTGATATGTCCGAGCCGCAGTTCTTCTAAGATTGTATTGCCACAAAAATGTCGCTCAGGAAACTGAAATACCAACCCACATAGCTGTTGAAGGTGATCGGGGGTGAGTTCTTGGCTACGCCAGCAAACTGCACCACTATGCCACTCAACAAAACCAGCTAAAATTTCTAATAGAGTGCTTTTACCTGAGCCACTTGGTCCTACTACGAGCCCCAACTCCTGTGGTGCCAATTCTAAAGAAATCCCTTTTAAAATAGGCTTAGGCGTGGCAGGAGGGTGGTAAACCAAATCTCGGATCGATAGCATAATGAGGTTGTGGAACAGGTGAAGATTTGCTTCGTCTTTCGATCAGCGGGCTCAGTTTGTGGAACTAAACTTATGACAGCCTAACATTAGTCACAAATATAGCAATCCTAGATGAAATGGAAATTAGGGGTTTGGGGGCTTTGCCTCCATAAAGGGGTTTCACCCTTTAGCCCTAAACAAATAGAAACTGATTGCTATGATGAAATGTAAATTGGGGGTTTGGGGGCTTTGCCCCCATAAAGGGGTTTCACCTAGCCCTAAACAAATAGAAACTGATTGCTATACCACTAGTCTATCGGTCTATCGGCTTCTAGTTGATGGGTGAATCGAAGCTAGGAAGTCTTTGGGGTGTATTTTCGAGGATTTTCAACCCATCAAAAAATTCTTGGCATAACACTAGCAACCCTAGATCGTTTGTGATTTTTAGGGCTTTGAGAAATGAATTCCCGCAGGGAATTGTTTCATAATCCTAATTAGGATGGCTATATTGGCAAGGTGGTTTAAGGGAAATTGTATTTAATAAGGAACACAGCATGAAGCGATTTTTGTCAAAAGTCTCAGCTCACGTGGTTGTCAGCTTGCTCGCAGGTGCGATTCCCTTCGGGATGCTTCTCGCCGCCCTACCCGCATTTGCAGGCGATCCGTTTCGCGCTCAAAACCCCAAGCCAATTGGGTCTGATACCCAAGCCGCATTTGAACTGATGTTTAAGCAAGGTGACTATACAGCCGCATCAAAGCAATTAAATAAAGCTTTGCGCAGTGAGTACGAAGATCCGCTTGCCCAGGGTATGAGAGCATCGATGGCTTATATCGAAAAAGATCTGGAAAGCATGAAGATTTACACCAATAAAACTCGCACTGCTGCCCAAAAATTGCTGAGTACTGACAAATTACGCGGCCATCTCTATATGGGAGTCAGTTACTTATTGGAAGCTGGCTATATCGTATCTTCTCAAGGGGTTGTCAGTGGGGCACCTTCAGCCCTAGGACTAGTGGATAAATTACTCAAAGAAATTGATGAAGCGCAGGATATTAATCCTAACGATCCAGAACTTAACCTGATTAAGGGTTATATGGATATGCTACTGGCTTCTGTTTTCCCTTCTGACTTGGAAAAAGCCTTATCCAGCCTGCGTAATGCTGGCCCTGACTATTTGAAATATCGTGGAATTGCCCTAGGCTATCGCGATGCCAAAAAGCCGACAGAAGCACTTGATGCTATTGACAAAGCCCTGGCGGCCGCCCCTAATAACCCCGAACTCCAGTACCTGAAAGGACAAATTCTCTGGATGAAGGGTTGTAGCGGTGTCGAAGCTGCCAAGAAAGAGTACCGCAAAGCTTTAGATAAGTCTAAGCAGCTACCTAGCGAACTAGTAAAACAGATTAATGGGGAATACTCTTCATTAAATAACTCGAAATGTTCGTAGTCTGGGAAACTAGGGCTTGATCTCACGATCTACAAAAATAGTGTGGGAGCTTGAGAGCCACGGAGTTTAAACTCGTGGATGACTCATCGACTCAAGGGGTTTTAACAAGAGCGTATGCCTATATTACTTCAGGGATCACAATATTGACATTAAGTCTACAAAATAATATATTGATTAGTAGACTTGGTAAATCTGATCATGCTAAACCTCAGATACGAGTACAAACTCAAGCCATCACCAGCCCAAGCCCAAGAAATTGAGCGAACCCTTGGTATTTGCCGCAATGTTTGGAACTATGCTTTGCGGGAACGTAAAGATTGGTTAAATGCTCGTAAATGCAGAGTTGATGCTTGTTCGATGAAGAGTGAGTATATTATCGATCCATCAGTTTCTTATCCAAATTACGCGCAACAATGCAAGTCTCTGACTAAAGCAAAAGAGCAATACCCTGACTTAAAAACAGTTAATGCTCAAATGCTCCAACAGATCTTAAAGAAACTAGAAACAGCTTTCGTTGATATGCAGCGTAAAGGGATGGGATTTCCTCGGTTTAAAAATCGATATCGAATGCGGTCATTTGTGTTTCCTCAAATGCTTAAAAACTGTTTTGAGGGCAGCATCTTAAAGTTGCCGCAGTTAGGTCAAATTGAAATTATTAAGTCGAGAGAAATACCTGATGGATTCGTAATTAAACAAGCAAGCATAGTCCGCAAGGCAACAGGCTATTTTGTGATACTTTCATTGCAGTGCGATGTTAGTGTGCCTGACCCTGTGGCTGCTGGTCACCCAATCGGGATAGACCTCGGGCTTGACCAATTTCTTGCCACCTCAGAAGGTGAGTTAGTTCAACGCCCCAAGTTCTTAAAAGTCCAACACCGCAAGCTGAAATTGCTGCAACGTAGGCTGAAAAATAAAAAGAAGGGATCAAGTAACCGACACAAATTAAATCAGAAGATTGCTAAGTTACACCAACATATTACCAACACTAGAAAAGACTGGCACTTTAAACTAGCGGATCATTTGTGCAACCAAGCTGGCATGATATTTGTTGAAGATATTGATTTTCGTGTTTGGGCAAAAGGGATGTTTTCTAAACACACTTTGGATGCAGGATTTGGGCAATTTATCTCAATCTTGCAATGGATGTGTTGGAAGCGCGAGGTATATTTTGACAAGGTGAATAAGGATTACACCTCGCAAGTATGCCCTAATTGTGATGCCCATACTGGTAAGAAAGAACTGAGTAATCGTGTTCACGTTTGCCACGAATGTGGGTACACAACACACAGAGATGTGGCAGCGGCTCAAGTTATTCGCAATCGCGGATTGTCTGAGGAGGGACGCTTCTTGGACATTAAAAAAATTGCCTGTGGAGATGGTCTGACGGGGACTGGTAACAGTCTAGTTAAGAATCCGAGAAGCAGGAAGAAAGGTGGAGGGGCACGGCTTCAGCCTGCCTCGTAACATCTTTTTAGCATCCCCCGTCTTTTAAGCGGGGGAGTACGTCAATAAACTAGATGAGTAGAAATCGTTAATTCTAAAATCTGATATGGGGCAATCAATTCGGTTAGTAGTGCTAGATATAGATGGTACGATCAATGGTGACTCCAATCAGGTAAACGAACCAGTTAAGCAAGCAGTTAAAGCCGCTCAAGCTAAGGGTGTCAGGGTGGCGATCGCCACTGGACGGATGTATCGTTCGGCGTTGCGATTTCACCGCACAATTCAATCTGATGCCCCTCTGATTTCCTATCAAGGGGCGCTGATCAAAGATCCGCAGACCGATGAATTGGTGGGTCACTGGCCTGTGGATCTAGAATATGCTTTGTCTTTGATCGATGATTTTGCCCCCTATGCGGATACAGGCAAGCTATCGGTGCATCTCTACATTAAAGATGAGTTATACGTGCGGCAAATCACCCCCCAAACCAAAGCCTATGCGCAGCGATCGGGTGTTAAGGCCATCCCTGTAGGAGACTTGCGTCAATTTTTGCTTGATGAAGCGGATAGAAATCCCCCCACAAAGGTTTTGGCGCTCAGCGACGATCCTGAGTTAATTACCACATTATTAACGACGCTGAAGCAGCGCTATACTCCTGGGCAACTCTATCTCACTAAGTCAGTTGCCACCTTTTTTGAAGCTACCAACCCGATCGCGAATAAAGGTACGGCTGTTAAGCATTTAGCGGAAAATATTTTGGGATTCGATCGCAGTGAAGTGATGACGGTCGGCGATAACTTTAACGATCTAGAAATGATCGAGTATGCAGGAATTGGTGTGGTGATGGGTAATGCCCCTGATGGCTTAAAAGAGATTGCGGACTGGGTCGCACCTGATGTCGATGCTGATGGTGCGGCGGCAGCGATCGCCAAGTTCGTGCTTTAGCGTTATGATATCTCCGACCTCACAATTTGCGATCGCCACCAATGACGGTTATTTGCGATGCTCGATCGGAAGGAGAATTAGGTGAAGGAGCAGAATCACCTATTGGTGTTTTCTTTACGCCTTTAAAGCAGGTGAAATGGGTATTGGAAAAATACCAAATCCTCAATAAGTGGATTGATGGTGCGGCGATCTTTGACCCGACAGCGGGGGAAGGGAGGTTTTTAGAAGGATTAATCGATCTGGCAATTTCTCATGGCATTACGGTGAATGCCAAGATGCTTGCAAGACTATGGGCAAATGAGAAGCAGCCAGAGTTTATTCAAACATTTCATGCAAATATAAAACGAAAGTATCGCCTAAAATTCCCGCAGAGTAACTTTTGGCATCAGGATATTCTTTGGTGCGATCGCGCCTTACAAGTAGATATTATTTTGGGTAATCCACCCTGGTTGAATTTTAATAATCTGAGCGATCGCTACAAAGATAGAATCAAGCCTTTATTTCATGAATATGGATTGGTAGCCAATCCCAAGGATTTGCTGCTTGGGGGGAGCCGCATCGATCTTGCCGCCTTAATTATTGCCAAGTCGCTGAAAGAGTATCTCAAGCCCAAGGGTAAAGCTTATTTCTTTATGCCTCTATCAATTCTGCTTAATGATGGCGCAGGCAGGGGATTTCGCAACTATAAAATCGATGATGTCGATTTCTGTATTCAAGAAATCTATGATTTCAAACATAACAAGATTTTTGAGAACATTAACACTAGGTACGGTCTAGTTGCTTTTGAACGCGATCGCCCCCAGGCTTTTCCAATTAAATATTTCATCAATAAGACGAGTCAAGCTAATCAAACCAATCCTGATGAATGGCTAAGTTGTGAGGCTACTCCACTCTTCAATCGCAATGAGCCTCTGACTGTCTTTGAGAATTTGGCTAATCTGAAAGAACTGCAAAGTTACACAAAAATTCCTCTCACCCGCATTAGCAAGCCTCGACAAGGCATCAATACCTGTGGTGCTAACGACATCTTTATTTTTGATCGCCTGGAAACAATGGCAGGGAAGGATAATACTTTGGTGATCGTCAGCAACCATCTGGTTAAGGAGGTGCTTCTACCCCGTCAATTTCTTTTGCCTCTGATCGCGAAGCATAACTTCCAGGAGGAACATCCCACTCCTACGAAATATATTTTAGTGCCTTACAATTTTCTCACAGGTAAAATTTACAGCCAGGAAGAATTACAGAAATATGCAGATTTGTGGCAGTACCTTTGTCAACATCAAACTCTGCTACAAAATCGCAGAGGGAGCTTAATCCAGTCAAAGATTAGAAGGGGATTTTGGTATGCCTTATTAGGTGTGGGAGCATATACTTTCGCGCCCTACAAGGTATGCTGGCAGGCATATGGACAAAGGCATTTCCATCCTAAGCTATTTAGCGGTAATTGGCAGGGGAATCAAGCTCTACATGCGTTTATCCCATTAACTTCCAAAGAAGAGGGGGAAAAGTTAGTAGAACAATTGAGCGATCCATTAGTAGAGAAGTATCTTTGCAGCCAGCAGATGGAAGGGACTTGTAACTGGGCACAACCAGGGAGAATTCAGCGGCTTTTGCAACTTGTTTAATACATGTTTGGCACCAGATGTCCGATCCGTCCAAATTCTTATGAAGCAGGAGATGTGCGTTGAGCTATTAATTTGGGCATCGCATTGAGTTAAAGTTAGATGTAAATCATTAAGTTGTACCTTCATCTCTACACAAATCTCAACATATTTTGTATTGACCGATACATACCTCCCCCCTCATAGATATCCTAT
>JANMRU010000353.1:0-3563 GCA_031388585.1 Pseudanabaena sp. SOY_30_concoct_251
CACAGCCCTAGCATTTAGCAGGGCATACAGCACAGCATCCGTAATCTCTGCTGACTTGTCATTTTCGTAAATTTGCAGCAGACGATCAGCTTTGTCTTTATAGCTTACTGTTTCAGGATCGTAGGGACTTTGCCCTAAGCGGCGTTCGTAGTCACTCCGAAGGTTTACAATCGCAGCCATCACATCGTCGGCATTAATCGTTTCGGCATCTCGGAGCGTCGCTGTATCAGCAGCATAGTTAACTAAGGCAAACAAATCCCGCAGGTTCCCACCCGATGCCACAATGAGTCGCATCATTTGGTCTGGTTCAAATAGCGTTGTCGCCATCCTCGCTTCTAAGACTGTTTGCAATGCTGCCCGTCCTTTAGCATTAGGCGTATGGTCTGGCTGAAATACAGGTGTGTCTGGTAAAACAAAACTGCATTCGTTCGCAAAAGGCAACTGGGGCGCTTTACTAGAGTAAAAGAGGCTAACGGGGATATTGAAAATCAGGTGGATGCGCAGATCTCGAAAAATATTGGCGTAGGTAATGAACAAATCTTCAATTTGTGGGATAGGAATTCCAGCTCGATCAAAGTCTTCATCGACAAACAACCACTCATGCCCTGATGCCTCTTGCAGCAAGTTGTTGCAGTCATCTAGCAGCCGATTTGCCACCTCAATCAGAGAGGTTAACCGTCTTACCTCATGTTCTACCACTTCATTTTTGCGCGTCGAGGCAAACTTGATTTCTCCCTTAAGTGTGGCAAACAAGCCCAGAATCTTATCCCATAGAGAATCTTCCTTCACGCCAGCCCCAGTTTCTATAGTTCCCATGAATGTAGTTGCCTGCTCCTGCGTAGCTTTTTCTGTGGCAAACCATTCCCAAATCTCTTTTAATCTCGCTTCTGGGGGGCGCTTTCCTGCACCTCCTTGTTTTACAGGTTTAGCAGTGCGCTCTGCCACATCTGCCATCATCATTAACACCACATCCAATGGACGGAAGTTGCCTGGGTTAAGCGTGCTAACTGCACTAAACCTAATTGTGCGAAATTTGTCTTGTACTTTGTCAATTAATCGGCTTAGTTCCGTAGATTTACCAACGCCTTGATGCCCCATAAAGCAAGCTTTGAAGTAAGTTCCGTTTTTATGGGCACGAGTTAGACCAAGTTTGAGCCGTTCCATTTTATCTCCGCCGCGCACTTCGTTCATTTCATTCTTGTAGAATGCTTTAATTTGTTCTGGAGTTTCCAACGGTCCAGGCTGAAGCGTTCGATAGACTTCCTCTAGCGATTGTGCAGGTGTAATTTGCAACGTGGGGGTATTTGTGTCCATATTCAACTTGCTCAGCTACCACTTTACTTATACCAGTTTGAGCCAATGATCACTTTAGCTTTAGTCCTTTCTGCGCGATCGCACCCCACATCCCCAAAAACTCAAGATTTCCTCAGCAGTCAGCGCCAGTTTTCGGAAAATAAGCGATCGCAAAAGCATCCTACCCGAACAGCAAACAGTAACGCCGATCGCTGCCAGATAGGGATAAAACGAGAGAAGCTCATATCGATTAAACCGTTGCTGCTACTGCCACTGAATCGCTAGCTTCAGGACTGTTCTCTTCCGAGGGCGGCACGATTTGCCAGAACATCGGTAGATAGCTCGACCAGTTAGCCAGAATTGCCTTAGCCTTGGCGCTTCCCGTGCGATCGCAACTAGACTGAATCAAATCCTTCAATTGCTGTTCGCCTGCCTGCGACTCCACGCGCTGCACCTTCAAAATTTCCTGGCTCAACCGCTCCTTAAATCTGCCATCTTCGTCAAGGAAGTAGGCAATACCACCAGTCATCCCAGCGCCGACATTGCGCCCAGTTTTACCTAATACAACGATCGCACCACCCGTCATGTATTCGCAACAGTGATCGCCCGCGCCTTCCACTACCGCCTTAGCACCAGAGTTGCGCACGCCAAATCGTTCGCCAGCTTTGCCGTTAGCTAGCAAGTAGCCACCCGTTGCGCCGTAGAGGCAGGTATTACCGAGAATGACGTTTTCCGCAGGATCGTAGAGCGCTGTGGATAATGGCTTAATACTAATTTCGCCACCGCACATCCCTTTACCTACATAGTCATTGGCTTCACCGTTGATGCTGAGGTACATGCCAGGCAAGTTAAATGCGCCAAAACTCTGTCCCGCACTGCCTGTAAATTCCAAGTTGAGTTGGCTAGCTAGACCAGAATTGCCGTACAGCTTGGCGATCGTCCCAGCAACTCTGGCACCGACAGAGCGATCGGTATTCACAATTGGATATGACCTGCTTAAGTCGGTTTGATTGGCGATCGCGGCTTGAATGCCTACATCTGCGAGCATATCGTCATCCAAAACGGCACCATTACTATGGGCGGCCTCTGCATGGATGAGCCAGTCACGGTCCGTTCTGCTATCGGGTAATTGGATCAGACAATTGAGATTCACAGCTTGCAGCTTGCCAAGCTTCACATCTTGTCTTTGCTCAAGTAGATCGGAACGCCCGATCATCTCACCGAGTGACGTATAACCCAGTTTGGCTAGGATCATCCGCACTTCTTCGGCGACAAAATAGAGGAAGTTGACGACATGCTCTGGCGTACCAGGGAATCGCTTGCGCAAGTTTTCCATTTGCGAAGTTACACCTACGGGACATTTATTGGTATGACAAACGCGAGCCATAATGCAGCCTTCTGCAATCATCGCTGCAGTTCCAAAGCCATACTCCTCACCTCCCATCAGAGCCGCCATCACCACATCCCAACCTGTCTTAAAGCCACCATCAACCCGTAACAGAACGCGATCGCGGAGGTGATTCTGCATCAATACTGTATGCACTTCGGTTAAGCCCAGTTCCCATGGTGTACCAGCGTGCTTGATCGAACTCAATGGTGACGCGCCCGTACCGCCATCGTGACCGGAAATCTGGATGATGTCGGCATTGGCTTTTGCTACTCCCGCTGCGATTGTGCCAATGCCAATCTCAGCAACTAATTTGACTGAAACTCTGGCAGTGGGATTGATTTGATGCAGGTCGAAGATTAACTGAGCCAAATCTTCAATCGAGTAGATATCGTGGTGTGGTGGTGGAGAAATCAGCGGCACGCCGGGTTTGGAGTTCCGTAACATGGCGATATAGGGGCTAACCTTGGGGCCTGGTAACTGTCCACCTTCACCGGGTTTAGCTCCCTGCGCCATCTTGATTTCCAATTGATTGGAACTGACCAGGTATGCGGGTGTGACTCCGAATCGACCCGAGGCAACCTGTTTAATCGCGGAGTTAGCGGTATCGCCATTTTTCAATCCCTTCAAGTGAGGGAAGGTAGGTGATAAGCCAGTTTCCGTATCAACATCATTAATTTTGAGATAACGGATGGGGTCTTCTCCCCCTTCACCGCAATTGGATTTGCCACCGACGCGATTCATGGCGATTGCCAGGACTTCATGCGCTTCGCGACTGAGCGCTCCCAAAGACATTGCACCTGTACAAAAACGCTTCAAGATCTCAGTAACTGGTTCGACCTGTTCTATGTCGATGCTGGGGCGATCGCTTTTAAATTCCAAT
>JANMRU010000354.1:0-6476 GCA_031388585.1 Pseudanabaena sp. SOY_30_concoct_251
AGCAAAGCGATAGGTAAACTGTGGGCCTCCACCAGGAATTTGAATTACAGGTTTGCCTAAACCAACCGCTTGCTCGATCGCCGTCCCTGCCATGCCAACGACGAGATCGCTTTGTTGCAGAATGTCGGCAAAAGCATCACAGGCACAAATAATAGTCACATTGGTTTGAGTGTGGTAAAGTTTGCCATTGCTCGAGCATTGCCATCCTTGCTGGATCGCAACTTCCTCAAGGGGTGTTTTGCCATTCACCCCTATTTTCATCATGTTAGGTACCACTGCGGCGATAAATTGGATCGGCTGGATTGGCGCGATCGCAAATTCGTGGGCAATCTCGATCGCAAGATCGAGCAAGATCTCCATATTTTTACAGGCTTCAGGCAGGCGGCTTCCAGACAATAGTGAGATTGTGTGGGTATGTGCTGCTAAACCGAGATCTTTCCCTGTTGCCACCAATACGTCCATGATTGGATAGCCAGCAAACTGAGTTTTGCTCATGCCTTGCTTTTGCATTTGTTCGGCGGTAAAGCGATCGCGGGTAAATATTTGACGGCATTGGGGCGATCGCAATAGCAGATTTGCTAGCAAAGGCAATTTCATCCTCCCTTCATAGAAAGCTGATGACGAAACTAGGAAGGACACATAGGGGCAACGAGTCATGCTTGCCGCCAATAAAACCACCACATCACCCGCCGCAAAGATTAGATCGCAGTTGTGGCTATAGGCACGAATGGCATGCAATTGCTCCCAAACCAGATTAAGCAATCCCGCTTGCAAATCTGCCAGCAACTTAAAGCGATCCATGTAGACAAACCCACCAGAGGGCAAATTGCGGGTTGGAGCAACGATCTCTACATTCTGGCTACGATAGGAATTTCCCTCCCCCACAATCGGCATTGCTGCAACTTCAACACTGGGGTAACGATTTTTTAGTTCTTTCAATACTTCACAGGCATTTAAGTCTTCTCCATGCCCATTACTCAAGAATAAAACTCTTTTGGAGGACGATTCTGCAGCTATTACTGATTTCGACGTGTTCAACTTTTCCACTTTCGACTATTCGGATGGGCGTTCAAATTGCGGATAGAGAAGCTTAAGTATAGGCAACGGTTTCGTAGATTTGATGATATGTTAAGTATTAATAATTATTGATATAAATTTAAGAAATTTTGTTTTCCTATATTGCTACTTTACAGAACCGTAAACTATGGGTACCTCTGTGGACTACCAACATAGCTATCTGGTTGTCGGCATTTTTTCTGGTAGCTGTGCCAGTTTTTTTTGAAGCCCCATTAGTCAGATATGCACCCTGGCTGAGCTTAGTGATTACTGTTGGCTGGCTATCGATTAGTCGCCAACTTATGGAAAGTACCAAGTCGCAAGTGTGGGGTAGTTTGATCTGGGGATTTAGCTTAACCTGGTTGTGCGGTTCGCTCTACTGGGGCTGGCTGCGTTGGGAACCGCTTTGGCATTTACCCATTGAAGCGATCGCTCTACCCTGGGCAATTTGGGCGCTGCGATCGTCGCAGAGATACCAGTATGAGGTCGGAGCCTACTTTTATCTTGGCTCGCTACTGGGTACTGCAGTTACTGACCTCTACTTTGCGATCGCAGGAGTAATGCCCCAATGGCGATCTTTAATGCTAGTTGAAAGTGACTCTAATGCCATTCGAGCCATTCTACAAAGTGCAGTAGCTCAGGTGCAAACGGAATGGGGGATGACTTGGGCGTTTATCTTAGGTACATTGCTTGTTGTTTTAGGATTGAGGGCACTACATAATGCGGAAGTTCGCTACTGGGCATTTAGCGGGGCAATTTTAAGCACAATTCTGGTAGACAGTGTTTTTGGTTTAATTGCAACCTTGACTTAGGCAAGTTGACTCATACGACTGGCAAAAATAGTAAATGTGGGGCTAAAATTAGTTGGTTAAGATATTTATATACAATTGGCCAAAATACGCTCTTAACTAGCACCCTCAACCAAGCATTTAGTTAACTCATACCGAGTAACCTAGACAATTACTTATGGAATCGTCTTCTTATCCTTACCTACTAATCCATACCGAAGATGGGGATAAGAAATTTCCTCTAATGAACGAGACATCCTGGACATTAGGCCGAGATCCAGATAAGGACGTTTTTTTTGATGACAAGTGGGCATCAAGAAATCACGCCATTCTGCAAGTCATGGATTCGGGCAGTTTTTACTTGATCGATCTCGGTAGCCTCAACGGCTCATTTGTGAATGGTCGTCGTGTTAGCATCCCGGTAGTACTCCAGAGTGGCGATCGCCTCACACTTGGTCAGACAGAAATGCAATTAGTCTGCCCCACTGCAAAGACGCTGGTGGAAGGGGTTGATATTTCTACAAAGCAAAAATCTACAGTGATGCTGCACACGCGTCGTCTGATCACGGTACTGGTGATCGATATTCGCAACTACACTGGCCTTACGCGCCAAGTAGAAGAGCAATTGCTATCGCAGGTAATCGGTTCCTGGTTCGGCAATGCTGGGAACATCATTCGACACTATGGTAGTTGGGTAGATAAATATATTGGCGATGCCGTAATGGCAGTCTGGATCCACAACACGACGGATAAGGATGTTGGTAGAGTCGCCCCAGCAGAAATGTTACAAGTACTTCGCGCTCTTCAAGCTTTGCACACTATGAGCGATGAGCTTAACACCAAATTTACATTGCCATTTCATCTGCGCATCGGTGCTGGGGTAAATACTGGCAATGCAATTGTGGGGCAAATGGGGGTTGGCGATCGCCCTGAATATACTGCCTTAGGCGACACTGTAAACGCTGCCTTTAGGCTGGAGTCGGCAACAAAAGAAATCGGAGTGGATATTGCTTTAGGGGAGACTACCTATGCCCAGATTCCATCAGCCGAACTACTCAAATTTCAAAATCACTCAGTTAACCTCAAGGGCTATGACATGCCAACGATGACCTATGCAGGCACGTTTGCGGAATTGGATAGTTTTTTAAGCACTCCTAAGACCTTGCCAGCCAGTCCTAGTTGATCGAAGCGATCGCAGTTATAGCAACCCTATCTGGGCAAAAATTACGACTCCAACTGGCAAGTCAGGATACGTGCTTGAACGCGATGTCCATAGTCCAATTGACTACCGTGCCTTTTTTGCTAAAGTCAATGGCAAATGGACGATGACCGTTTTCATTGCGGGTGACAAAGCAAACATCTCCGAAACTCAACTACGGCATCATGCTGGTCAGGTATGTTAGCGCAGCGTACTAGCAAATCTAGATCTAAGTGAGAAAGAAATTTACTTTTAGAAGTAATCTGATATTCGGTAGACCCATCTGGCAGAAGGCGCAGGTGATAAAGCAATAGCTTACTATCCTGCCAAATCCAAACCTCTGGTATACCTAAACCCCTATAAACCTCTAACTTATCGATGCTACCGCTGGTCAGGTTAATTTCGATCGCGATGTCAGGAAGCTCTTTAACTATCTCTACGCAATAACATTCATCTGGCTCTAGTCCTCTTTCTGTTGCCTGCTTGCGGTAAGTTTCTGAGCCAAAACCATAAATTCTGGTATTGGTTTCTAGGGCATATAGCTCTAATAAGCGGGCAAGTAACGTTTTTAGCGACTCATGCTTGCGAGAGGGCATAAAAAATTCTAGAGTTCCCTCCAGATAAGTAAGACGTAACCCTGCATAGTTTTCAAAAGTATCTCTTAAAGTTTCATACTGCTGCCAACTAACTCCATACAAAGTGAAGCGCCGATCTTCATCGACGACTTGCCCCACTTCTAAAGATGTTGCAGTAAGCATGGCGATCGCACCTCAAGGGACAACAAGAACCGGACAGGGGGATAAATTAATCACCCTCTGACTAACGCTGCCCTCTGGATGGTCTTCCGCCAAACTCATACCCCGTGAACCCATCACAATTAGATCGGCACCAACTTCGTCGGCGATATCACAAATTGTAAATGCAGGTTTGCCCTGCGCTATTTTTAGTTCAGCATTTATACCTACTTCTTTCAAGGTTGTTTGCACTTTATTCAACAAGTCCTTAGCTGCCTCAGAAGCAGTGCTAATTTCTTGATCTGGGTCAACCACAGATAGAACAATCAAGCGCGCTTGATATTTTTTGACAACCTCAACTACAACGTCAGCGGCTTGACGTGCCTCGCGAGTTTGATCGACTGGAAACAAGATCGTATTAAACATCTACACTTCGGTAAGATCTAGAACGGCTCTAAAAAAAAACTGCCTACTTTACTTTACTTTAATAAATTGGAGGATTTTCCCAGTGCCTAAGCAAACTTTAGCAAATTTAACCTCTTCTGACCTCGCAGGTAAAAAAGTTTTGGTTAGAGTTGACTTTAACGTCCCTCAAAACGAATCCGGTGCAATTACCGATGACACCCGCATTCGTGCAGCACTACCAACGATTCAACATCTTACTAAGGCTGGAGCTAAGGTAATCCTAACCAGTCACCTAGGTAGACCTAAGGGAGTAACCGAGAGCCTCCGCCTTAACCCGATCGCCGCCCGCCTATCAGAACTACTAGGACAACCAGTAGTTAAGTGCGATGACTGTATTGGCGACGAGGTAGCAGCTAAGGTTAATGCTCTAAGTAATGGTGGTGTGGCACTCCTGGAAAATGTGCGTTTCTACTCTGAAGAGGAGAAAAACGATCCAGAATTTGCGCGCAAACTGGCTTCGGTAGCCGATATGTTTGTTAACGATGCTTTCGGCACAGCCCACCGTGCCCATGCTTCAACCGAAGGTGTGACGAAGTATCTCAAACCTTCGGTAGCGGGTTTACTCTTAGATAAAGAACTTCAGTATCTCAGTGGTGCGATTGACGCACCCAAGCGTCCTCTTGTGGCAATTGTGGGTGGCTCTAAGGTGTCAAGTAAGATCGGTGTGATCGAGGCATTGCTTGGCAAGGTCGATAAGCTCTTGTTGGGTGGTGGCATGATCTTCACGTTCTATAAAGCTAGAGGCTTGTCGGTTGGGAAGTCGCTAGTCGAAGAAGACAAGCTTGAGTTGGCGCGATCGCTAGAAGCGATTGCTAAAGAGCGCGGCGTTGAGTTCCTCTTACCTACAGATGTGGTCATTGCCGACAACTTTAAGCCCGACGCTAACTCACAAACCGTCAGCATCAATAATATTCCTGATGGTTGGATGGGGCTAGATATTGGCCCTGATTCGATCAAGGTATTTCAGGATGCCCTGGCAGATTGCCAGACCGTAATCTGGAATGGCCCGATGGGTGTATTTGAGTTTGACAAGTTTGCGGTTGGTACCGAAGCGATCGCCAATACCTTAGCAGGATTAACTGGCAAGGGTGCGATCACAATCATTGGTGGTGGCGACTCAGTGGCCGCCGTAGAGAAAGTTGGTGTTGCCGCTCAAATGAGCCACATTTCTACAGGTGGTGGTGCTAGCCTGGAACTACTGGAAGGCAAAGTCTTACCTGGTATTGCCGCTTTGAATGATGCTTAGCTTTTAACTAACTAAACTTTTTTTAAGCCTCCTTACTTTTTAGGGAGGCTATTTTTTGCAAGCTATTGTTATATTTCAGGAATACCTTTAGATTGCATAGTTATTCATTAATTCACAAATACAAATAAACAGTGGAAGCCAGTCATAAAAAGTTACTGATGCAGATCGCGATCGGTTGTGCGTGGATAGATGGTCATTTATATCAAAGTGAGATTGATTATTTGACAACACTCTTAAAGCACTACGATCTTGAGAGCGATGCCCAATTACGCCAACTCACAGCAACACCGATATCGGCATCCCAAACTGAACGATGGATGGCTGAGTACCTCGCTGATACTACTGAAGTGGAAAGACAAGAAGCCCTCGCCGCGATCGCCAATTTATTGATTGCAGATAATTCTGTTTCAGAGTCAGAGCATCAACTGCTAGATGATTTTTACGTCATGATGGCGACCATACCTCCCCACCCAGAAGCTACACCTACGTTGGTAGAAATTACTGGTAAATTTGCCAGGAAGTTGATGCAATCCCTCACTAACCTAGTTTCAGGCAATCAATAAATGAAACGTCTCTGGTACTTTGCCCAAAACATCCTGGGCGTTATCTTTCGCCATCCGATTACGGGAACGAGCGTTATTCCCATACTGCCAGATGGAAGAATCGTGTTAGTCAAAAGGCGCGATAACGGTCGCTGGGCATTACCAGGTGGCATGGTGAATTGGGGTGAAGATATTCCCACAGCTATGCAACGAGAGTTGCTGGAGGAAACAGGGCTGAAATTAGTAAAAATTTCCCGGTTGGTAGGAGTTTATTCGTCGCCAGAGCGAGATCCCAGAGTCCACTCCATCTGTATTGCGATCGCCGCCGAGGTAAGTGGAGAGATGCAGACAGAAGATCCCAATGAAATTACCGATGTGCAAGCATTTACATTAAGTGCCCTTCCACTAGGGAACCTCGCCCACGATCACGATCGCCAATTACAGGAC
>JANMRU010000356.1:0-8817 GCA_031388585.1 Pseudanabaena sp. SOY_30_concoct_251
GGTGCGATCGGCGAAGAAGTGGGTTGGAGTGGTTATGTTACCGAGCCTTTGCAATACCAGTATGGAGCTTTTAAAGCTAGTATCATCATCGGTTTTATTTGGGCGATATGGCATATTATTCCCTATAGTCAAGCGCATCAAACGCCAATATGGATATTTTGGCAATGTCTCGGTATGGTCTTTTTGCGGACAATTATGGTTTGGATCTTTAACAATACTCATAAAAGTGTTTTTGCGATAATTCTCTTTCATACCACGATTAATATAAGTCCGTATCTATTCCCAAGTAATGGTTCGCACTATGACCCATTTATCTTTGCCATTTTGTTAGCGATTACCGCGATCGCTATAACTTGGTTATGGGGAACAGAAACTCTGGGTAAATATCGTTTTTTAGTCCAATCAGCATCGAGAGGTGAGGCATGACGAACTCGAAGCGTATAGGAGGACTGCTGGGTCCAACCCTGATGGTAATGGTTGCTTCGGAGTTTCCGCTTATTCAACCGCATCTCTACGACGAACAGATTCCACCAGTCGTCTACCTCTCTGGAGTTCTCATGTTCGTCGCGGGTTTGGCGATTGTGCGGTGGCATAACCTATGGCAACGTAACTGGACTCTGTTGATTACACTCTGTGGCTGGTTCTTGCTGGCTCTCGGACTGTTCCGAATGTTCGCTGCTAGTATCTACCGACAGGCATCTGGCAATACGAGTTCACTCTTCTTCATGATTGTCGAAAGTATCCTATTTGCAATTGGTTCTTTGATAACGTGGAAGGCGTATACCCGTGACGCAAAAGGATAGGGCGGCACCACCAATTTAGTACCTTTATAACGAACTCCCTTAAACATTCAGAGGAAAGAAAGAGTAAAAAAGAAAAAATGGAAACCTTAAATAAAACAACCACAAAAAATATATTTATTAAATATCCGGTTACAACCTATTATTTGTTGACATTCCTCATTTCTTGGGGAGGTCTTATCGTAATCATGGGTGGCCCTGATAGAATTACTTCTAAGCCAACAACTGCCCCATTTATATCTGTATATTTAGTAACCGTCGGCGGACCCGTTATAGCAGGAGTTTTATTAACCGGCTTATTCAAAGGGAAAGAAGGTTATCGGGAATTAATATCCCGCTTGTTCAAATGGCGCGTTCCTTTAAAATGGTATGCAGTTGCTCTCTTAATTGCTCCGTTAACGGTCTTCGCAACACTTTTAACCCTTTCTTTATTTGCCCCAGTTTTTATGCCGGGCATTTTCAGCTCGGGTAATAATCCTGTTGCCTCCATGTTCGGTTTACCGGGTAGTGATAAAGTAACCTTGATGCTGCTCGTTCTCATGCTTGGTTTTTTTAATGGCTTTATCGAGGAGCTAGGATGGACTGGATTTGCAACACACTGGCTAAAACTGAATCATAATCTCATCTTAATCGGTACTAGCGTAGGTATCCTATGGGGATTATGGCACTTACCTTCAAACTATATAGGTAGCGCAGCCGGAGCCGGTACTGTCCCTCTGCCATTATATATATCATTGTTGCTTTTCACCTTTCTTCCACCCTATAGAATACTTATGATGTGGGTATATAAGCATACAGGGAGTTTATTTATAGCAGTATTGATGCACGCAAGTCTTGATATATTCTGGATACTCTCAACACCACTATTACTAACAGGAAAAGAACGTGTGATTTGGTATGCACTATGGGCTGTTGTGCTTTGGAGTATTGTTGCAATAATTTGTCTATTCAACAATAAAGAGGGATATAAAAAACTGCAATATTAGGTAAGGGAGCTTAACGCCTTGAGGAGATAGATTGCTGATGCGATCTCCTAGAAATCACGACTCATAGTAGTAGCGATCGCATTCCCAATACCCAAAATTTATCTATCTAAATTTGAATTAACTGCTGATTGTTTATAGATGAACGAGGTTGAATTGTTTTTTGAATTTCTTCTCCCGCCAACTCCTCGGCTAGGCGTAACTCATAAGCTTTTTGCAAATTAAGCCATAGTTCTGCACCAGTGCCAAACCATCGTCCTAGACGTAATGCAGTGTCAGCCGTGATACCTCTTTGCCCTTTGAGAATTTGCGTAATCCGATTTGTGGGTATATGGAGCGATCGCGCTAGTTCTGATGCACTAATTCCAAGTTCTTCTAGTTCATCAGATAAGATTTCGCCAGCGTGAATTGCAGGTCTTGCCATAGTTGTTTTCTCCTTTAGTGATAATCGACAATTTCGATATTAAATGGGCGATTTTCTGTTTCTGTCCACTCAAAACAAATACGCCATTTGTCATTTATGCGGATGCTGTACTGCCCTTTTCTATCTCCGCCTAGCAATCAAGACTCACAGTAATAGCGATCGCCTTTTGAAGATAGATTGTTGATGCGATCGCCTAAAAATCACGACTCACAGTAATAGCGATCGCTTAACTCCTCAAATCGCCAATATAAGCCCCAATTTGTTTAAGTCCCTGCAAAACTTGGATACGTTCTGCTGTATTTTCAAGTAACCGATAAGTATGCGATCGAGTATATTGAGGGACATTTTGGTAGCGATCGCACTTCAAAAACAATACTTCTCTTCCGTTTGTAACCATTCCATAACAACTTGACTGTAAGTTGGGAGCGCTCAACAAATAAGTAAGTGCTTGGGGAATTCCCGCCGTAACGTCTAGCCTTGCGGGCTTTGATTCGATTACCAAAATCCAAAAACTATCTTGAATTACCAAAATATCAATCCTACCTTGAACTGCAATAACATTAGCTTCGTCCGCAACTTCGATACTGGTACTTACTTCTGCTTTTACCAAAAAAGGAAACTGATAGAAACCTGCTAAATCTAGCAATGGTGATATAACCACAAGCTTAACAATTTCTTCGAGGGGTGGTTCTTCTTGACTGAGATAGGTATAGTTTCGAGTGAGGCGATCTAGTCCCTGTAGTTCCGCTTCGGTTAGAGTCGGCGCACTATTTAACCATTCATCAAAAAAGCGATCGCTAGAGTCGAGTCTCAAGCCAAAGGTTTGACGGAGAGTCCTAAGGGTAAGGCTACTAGCATTTGTAATCACGATTAAATCCTTGTAGTAATTACATGAAGTTTAGAAGTCTAGACATTTGATCTAGGTTCCAATACCTAATATACGATATCTTAATAGCAAAAGAGCGATCGCCTAGAAATCACGACTCATAGTAGTGATCGGCTTTAAGAGATTGATTGCTGGTGCGATCATTACGAAAATATATTAGTATGCTCGATCGTTGAATTGGCGTTATTATTTCGGCTAAAATAAATTAAAAACCTAAAGAGGCTATATGCCAGAAGTCACAAGATTTTACGGGATAACTATCAAAGTCTTTTTTGGAGATCATCCACCACCACATTTCCATGCAATTTATGGCGATTTTAATGCTTTGATTGGTATCTCATCGCTAGAAGTCATCGAAGGTGATTTACCAAGTCGGGCTGAAAAATTAGTATTGGAATGGGCTACTCTCTACCAAGATGAACTTCTGAATATGTGGAACACCCAGGATTTTTGTAAGCTGCCGCCTTTAAAATAACTGAGATATTTATTATGAAGCCTCCTAAAATTATTTCTGCTCAAGTCATTGGCGATCGCTCTTTGTTGATTGAGTTTAGCCAAGGTGAATTCAAGAAGTACGACATCTCTAATTTGCTAAATAAACCGATGTTTACTCCGTTACAAAATGCTAGCTTTTTTAAGAACTTTAAGATTGCGTCGGGAGGTTATGGGTTGGTTTGGAATGAGGATATCGATATTAGCGAATATGAACTATGGAAGAATGGAGTTATTCTTAAAGATGGAGAAAGTCTTCCTGAATCTTTAGCTATGAAAACATTTTAGAACGATCGCAATACCGCAAACCCTTTAGAAGATAGATTGTTAATGCGATCGCCTAAAAATCACGTCTCATAGTAGTAGCGATCGCTTTATTTGCCAATTCTCGCTGTTTCCACAATTACACCATCTTGCATATTAATGATCCGCTTAGTCTGCGCTGCCACTGTGGCATCATGAGTAACGATCGCAATCGTAGTACCATTTTGATTTAACTCGGTCAGCAAAGCCATAATCTCATGGGAAGTTATGGTGTCTAAAGCTCCCGTGGGTTCATCTGCCAATACTAAAGCAGGATGATTTACTAAGGCTCGGGCGATCGCTACTCGTTGTTGTTGCCCTCCCGAAAGTTGATTAGGGCGATTATTTAAGCGATCACTCAAACCCATTTTCTCTAAAGCTGCCGTTGCCGATTCTATTCGTTCCGATCTCGATACATCAGCATAAATCATTGGCAGCATCACATTTTCTAAGGCGGTTAATCGTGGCAACAAATTAAATTGTTGAAACACAAAGCCAATGTACTGATTGCGAATATCGGCAAGCTCATCATCATCCAGGGTGGTCAAGTCTCTGCCGTCTAGAATGTACAGTCCGCTGGTAGGACGATCTAAACAGCCAATGATATTCATCAGGGTTGATTTTCCTGAACCCGAAGTTCCCATAATGGCAACATATTCGCCTTCTTCAACCGAAAAATTAATACCCTTAAGCACTGGTACATCTATTTCTCCCAAGTGAAAGGTCTTGGTAATGCCTTCGATCGAGATCATAGTTGCCATAGTGATTACTCATTGTGTAGGGCTGAGATCGGGTCTAATTTAGCTGCATTCCGTGCAGGGATTCCACCTGCTAAAACACCAACGATTAGCGAGAGGGTGAACCCTGCGCCAATTGACCACAACGGCACAATAAACGGAAAGTTGAATATGGCTGCCGCTCCGAATGCCAATCCCACGCCCAATCCCACCCCAATTAAGCCGCCGACTGTGGAGATTGTGATCGCTTCGGTCAAAAACTGTCTCAAAATATCTCTACCAGTTGCGCCTACAGCTTTGCGAATCCCGATTTCTCGCGTTCGTTCCATTACCGAAACCAGCATGATATTTGCAATGCCAATGCCTCCCACCACTAGAGATATTCCGGCGATCGCTCCCACCATCAAAGTCAAAGAACCCATTACACTACTGAAGGTGCTAATGATATCCACCAGATTTGTAACCACAAAATCATCAAGGGTTGGCGGACGAATGCGATGTCGCAACCGTAAAATATTTGTCACCTGAAACTGGGCTGATTCTAATTGATCGCCATTGCTCGCTTCCACCCAAAATCCATTGATTGATATACCTGTCAAGGCATTGTTGCCGACAATTTGGGCAGACATATTGGTTAAAGGAATATAGATTACATCGTCCATGCTTTGCCCACCCATCGTTCCCTTCGATTCTGCCACTCCGACTACAGTGTAACGCTTGCCTCTGATTCGTATATCTGCGCCAATTACCTTTTCACCCGATTTAAATAATTGATCCCTCACTTTGGAACCCAGAAACGCCACAGGTTTAGCGGCATCCAAATCTGACTGATTAAAATAGAGCCCTTCTTGGGCTTGAATGTTTCTGATGGCTGGAAGGTTCAAATCTGCTCCAACTAGGATGGTAGCGATATTGATATTGCCTCTTACTACCTGAATGGAGCCACGCTGTAAGTATGACGTAACCAATTTAGCGGCTGGAACTTGCTTGGCGATCGCTTTTGCATCTTCCCATGTGAGCGTACTAGCCGAACCATCACCTTGGCTAATACCACCTGTTCTAGCCGCTCCTGCTTGGACTAGCATCACGTTGGTTCCAAGTTCCTGAATTTGGATCTCAGTTTGCTTCTGTACCCCTTGTCCTATGGAAGTAATGGCAATCACCGAAGCAATGCCAATAATCACGCCCAACATGGTTAAACCTGTCCGCAGTTTATTACCCCAAAGGGTTTCGATGGACATGATCAAAATTTGACTGAAAGAGACTTTACGCTTGCGGAGCGAACGCCCAGTTGATTGAGATTTAGACTGAGATTTTTGCATAGAGAGAAGACTCCTTAACCGCCATTAGGTGAAGAAATCTTTCGAGTCCCAGGTGGAAAGCTGAGTAAAACTCGTTCGGTTCCAGTTAAACCAGATTTCACTTCGGTTTTATCATTTACTGTTATCCCAACTACCACTGGCACAAAGACTGGATCGCCTTTATCCTTTGCCACAAATACGCCCTGAGCATCAGTTTGTTGCACGATCGCCCCAGTTGGCACCACCAGCACATTCTTTAATTCTCCAGCCTTAAACAACACAGTCACATTCATTCCCGATCGCAAGAGAAGTTGAGGATCTGGCACCGATGTTTTTACCTCAAAGCTGGTCACGTTTTGGACAACAGTTGACTGAGTGGCAATCTGCGTTACCTTTCCCGTAAAGGTCTTGCCAGAATAGGCATCTGCCTGAATTGTCCCTACCAAACCTAGACGAATTAGAGCAATGTTTGCTTCTGCTACTTGAGCCACAATCTGGTTAGTAGAAGCGAGCGAAAGAATAGAAGATGAGGTTGCCGAGGTGATGGCACTGCCTGCGGTGGTGGGAGTGACAAAAGATCCAGGATCGGCAAATTTACGTCCGATAATCCCAGTAAAAGGTGCCCTGATCTCCATATCGTTCAGACTGGCTTGGATAATTTGTAAACCTCCCCGCAATGCTGCTACTTGAGCTTTTGCCTCAGCAATATCTTCTGGGCGTGCTCCTGCTTGCGAAAGATCCCGAGCTTCCTGAAATTGTTTTACCATTGCCTGAGCGCGATCGCGGGTGGTAAGTGCCCTATCATAAACTTGTTTAGAAATCGCTCCCGTCTGAAACAATGATTGATTACGCTGCAAATCGTCTTGAGCTTGACGCAGGGCAAATTGGGCATCTCTTAACTTGGCTTTGGACTGGGCTATATCTTCTTCTCGATTACCAGCAATTAGGCGTTGCAGATTTACCTGTGCCGCTGCCAGATTACCCTGTGCCTGACTAAATTGTCCTTGCAAATTCGAGTCATCCATGTAGGCAAGCACCTGTCCTTGTTTTACAGCATCCCCTTCTTTAACCAGCAGTTGCTTCAAAATCCCTGCAGTCTTGGGACTCACATTCACTGATTGTTGGGGCTGCACTGTGCCATTTGCCGAAACTATAATCTCAAGATTACTCCGCTCAACCAAGGCTGTTTGCACCTTGTTTTTTGCCTGTTGTTGAGGCACTGTCACCACTTGGTTATAGACAAAATAGCTAATTCCTGCGATTGGGATCAGGATGAGTAAGGCAAGTAACCAATGATTCAGTTTTAGCTTACTAGGTTCCTTTGGTTTTACAAGTGGTTTTACAGGGGCGATCGCTGGTAATACTTTTGTTTTTTGCATGGGAGAATATGTGAGTGAGAATTTATGTGAATTTCGCTCACACAAACGTAGAATACTGAAATGAAGTATATGCAAGCGTTTGAGTTGCCTTAATTGTATAGGAATGCATTTAAACTTAATGATAAAAATTAAAAAGTGAAGAGTACTCTAACCATCTATTACGTTTTATATCGTATTCAATCACTTCATTCACGAAATCAAGCGATCGCCTGTCACATTAGTATTGATTGCAATTTGTAGATGTGCAAGTGATATGGAAGTTATTCAATCGACAACTCTAAATAGATAGAAAATGAACGCTATATCCGAAACAACTACAGATCGACAAACATCAATAACCTTGGGCTTTTGGTCGGCAATATTCGGAAGCGTGTTTGCGATCTTATTTGTCTTGATTACGATCTTGACTTCTCTCATGTTCCCGATGAAAGCATGGAATGGAATACAAACTTATGCAGAGAATTTCAACTTTCTGGACATGGCAAGCTTCATCCCCGCCTTCCTTCTTGCCCCGACTATGGTCATCCTCATAGCTTGTATCAATGCGATCGCACCTGAATCGAAGAAGATTTTTAGCCAAATCGGTTTAGCATTTACGGTTGTCTATGCTGCCATTATCACTACCAATTACTACCTCCAGTTATTTGTAGTGCGCCTGAACCTCCAAGGCGTCACATTGGAAGGGCTAAGCATCCTAGCTCAGCCCAACTTACATTCCACTTTTTTTGCTTTAGAGACTCTTGGTTATGCGTTTCTAAGTCTGGCAACCCTATTTGTCAGTTTGGTTTTCACTAGTGGAAAGCTAGAGATTTGGATACGATCGCTATTCATCGTAAGTGGCGCTGTGGGAATCTTTGGCGTGTTAGTTGCTCCATTTGACCAACCATATCTCATATTTGCAGGGTTGGGGATATGGTCTCTCGCCTTTCCCATCTCAACAATTTTGCTTAGCATCTTCTTCCGAAGATATCAAAAAGTAAGCATTCAGTAGATCTCAATCATCTAGTGAAAGTACGCGCCACTTTAGAACAAATTAAATAAGACAACAAATTGAATGAACAATTAAGTTTTTTGGAGGACTAAAAACATGGCTACAGCAGAATTATCAAATTGGAGAAGTTGGCAAAATTGGCGACCTTTTGAGCATTTTAAGGGCGACTTAACTGGAGGATTAACGGCAGCAGTAGTAGCTTTACCGCTGGCTTTGGCATTTGCAGTAGCTAGTGGTGTGGAACCAAAGGCAGGATTATACACGGCGATCGTGGCAGGGATTTTAGCATCGCTTTTTGGAGGCTCCTCTGTCCAAATTACAGGGCCAACAGGGGCAATGGCTGTGGTCTTGGTGGGAATTGTCTCTAAGTATGGGATTGAAAAAGTCTGGATTGCTGGTGTAATGGCGGGGATTATTCAAATTGCCTTGGGTGTTGCCAAAATGGGGCAGTTAGTCAAATTCATTCCCTATCCAGTCACAGCAGGCTTTACCAATGGTATTGCCGTAATTATTTTTTGCTG
>JANMRU010000313.1:0-34808 GCA_031388585.1 Pseudanabaena sp. SOY_30_concoct_251
AGCTTTAAACCACTGGGATTAACGATCGCGGTGGCAAAAGATAGAGCGATCGAGTCCCTCATGCATGTAGGTGATAATTTTGTGCTGAACGTATTAGAAGAAGGTAACTACGCCAAGCTTATGCAGCATTTCTTAAAACGATTTGCGCCTGGCGCTGATCGCTTTGAAGGCCTAAAAACCTATGCAGCGGACAATGGATCGCCCATTTTGGCTGATTCTTTAGCTTTCATTGAGTGTCATGTAGTTAGCCGCATGGAGTGTAGCGATCACTGGATTGTCTACGCCACGGCAGAGACAGGGCGTGTTTCCAATCCCGATGCCCTGCCAGCCGCCCACCGTCGTAAAGTTGGCAATCATTACTAGCACTCGTTAAACTGCTAACTACAGCTCAAGAATTTGCCCCGTTGCTCCACAGAGTAGGTAAAATGGCGGGTATGTTTGTTGACAGACATATTTCTAGCGTTCTGCTAGAAATATAGCTATCGCCAATTAGGTTAGGACGGGGTGGAGTGGTAGAACCCCTCCGTGGGGGCATTGCCCCCAACCCCCAATTAAAATCTGTCCTAACGATCTAGGTGCTGGCTATAAAATTAGATTTAGATAAGGAGCACGATCGTGTCAGTAAATCAACAAGAAGTTCTGTCATGCTTTAAAGTACTGGTCTGTATGGCCAAGGCCGATGGACAACTACTGGATGAAGAGACTAGCAGTCTTGCCGAGGCTTTTGGTGAGATTAAATTGCCAGAAGGGGTCACAGTAGAAAGTCTACTGAGCGAGCAAATGAGCGTTGATGACTTGCTAGGACAAATTAGCAGTACAACCGCTCAAGAGTTGATCTATCAATCTGCCTACACGATGGCAAATGTCGATGGAACCTGTAGCGTAGAGGAACAGGAGCTGCTACAGAAAATTGCCAAAACCTTCACTAATTTTGACCTATGGGAAAAGAAGGAGAGAATTCACGACCTTCAATGCAAGGCTGAGAGAATCTCTTTCTCTAAACAAGTCAAACAAATTACCGACTCTACTAAGCGCGAAGTCGAAGTTGATAATGAGATTAGAGACTTCTGCTTCCTTAATGCGGTGCTGGGGGCTTTCCCCTTTCCAGGTATTGCGATCGCCGTCGATCTATACATCTACTGGAGCCAATTGGATATGGTGCAAAATATTGGTGAGCGCTGGGGATACGATCGCTCACAGGCTGACTTGAAGAAAGCATTTTTTGGTAGTATTGGATGGACTGGCGCACGGATCGCAGTTAGCAACTTAGCAAAACTGGTACCAGTTTTTGGGAGTGCAGTTGGAGCCGCAACTGCTTTCACCAGTACATGGGCGATCGGTAAAGTAGCCAATCAATACTTCGCCAGTGGTTGTCAAATGGATGCGATGAGCTTGAAGGCAGCATTCAAAAAGGCCAAGCAGGAAGGCGAGGTCTTGTATAAGCAAAATGAAGCGGAAATTGCGGCAAAACAAAAAGAATTGGAACCACAGATGCAAGCTTTGAGTGCTGAGCTAGAAGCGGGTCAGATTACGCAGGAAGAGTATCAGGTAAAACTACGCGAACTAGTTTAATCACTATATTAGGAGTCGAAACAAATGATCCCAACTAAGCCTCGTGACGTTCAGGTCATGTCTATAGGCCTGGAAACACTTGCAATCCGTTCGCGTAGCTGGAACCGTCTCCGTTTTGAGATTGAGTATGCACTTGAAAAAGGTACAACAGCCAACTCATTCCTAATCCAGGCGGAGCGTACAGCCTTGATCGATCCGCCTGGCGGCACGTTTACGCAAATCTTCCTGGAAGAGTTGCAAAGACGCATTCCGATCGCTCAGTTAGACTACGCGATCTTGGGGCATATCAACCCCAATCGAATTGATACGGTTAAGGTGTTATTAGAGTTAAACGATCGCATTACGATAATCTGTACCAATCCTGGGGCGATCGCCCTGCGCAATGCCATACCAGAGCGCGAGTTCGACATCATGGTGGTAAGGGGTGAGGAAACGCTAGATCTGGGCATGGACCACCTTCTCCAATTTATCTCTACTTCCACACCTCGCTGGCCCGATGCTCTCTGCACCTATGACGCTAAGAGCAGTATCGTATTTACTGACAAGCTTTTTGGGGCTCATTTCTGCGGCGATCAAGTATTTGACGAAGGTTGGCAGTTTTATCTGCCCGATCGCCGCTACTATTTTGACTGCCTGATGGCAAATCAAACAAAGCAGGTAGAAGCCGCAATCGACAAGATCAGTGCCTTACCTGCCAGTTTCTACGCACCTGGCCATGGCCCCATGTTGCGCTATGGGTTGCACGAGCTTGTCAAACTTTATGGCCAGTGGAGTGAGACGCAAAAGCAGCAAAATATTTCCGTTGCTTTGCTCTATGCTTCTGCCTATGGCAATACCACCACTCTTGCTGATGCGATCGCGCGCGGCATTACGAAAGCAGGCGTAGCAGTAGAATCAATCAACTGCGAAGCCGCTGCACCAGATGAGATCAAAGCAGCAGTCGAAAAAGCCTCAGGCTTTTTGATGGGTTCGCCTACTCTAGCAGGACACTTACCCACGCAAGTCCAAACTGCGCTTGGCATTGCGATCTCCACTGCGCCCAAAAGTTCGCCCGCAGGAGTATTTGGTTCTTTTGGTTGGAGTGGTGAGGGCATTGATATCATCGCCGACAAGCTGAAGGATGCAGGCTTTACGCTGGCATTTGAGCCGATTCGAGCCAAGTTCACACCCACTGATGCGATGTTGCAACTATGCGAGGAAACTGGCACAGATTTTGCCCAAAGGCTGAAGGAAATCAAAAAAGTGAGAAACACACTCAATCCTGGTAGCACGGTTGAGCAGGCCGTGGGGCGAATTGTCGGTTCTATGTGCGTAGTTACGACAAAAAAAGGCGATGTTTCAACGGCGATGCTAGCATCCTGGGTAGCCCAAGCCACGTTCAATCCACCAGGGCTAACGATTTCAGTTGCGAAGGATAGGGCGATCGAGTCTTACATGCATGAAGGTGATTCCTTTGTGCTCAATATTTTGGAACAGGGCAAGATGCTCCACAAACAATTTATGAAGAAGTATGCTCCAGGCGAAGATCGTTTCAAAGATATCGATACTGAACTTGCTAGTAACGGCTCCCCAATTTTGACTGATGCACTAGCCTACATTGAGTGTCGCGCTACTCAGCGGATGGAATGTGGCGACCATTGGCTCATATATGCAACGATCGAAAAAGGAAAGGTTCAGCAGGAAAATGGCTTGACGGCGGTTCACTATCGCAAGTCAGGTGGCTATTATTAGGGAAATTGTTGTGAAATAGAAAAAAGGCTAGCTTTTTTAGCGAACATAGTCTATATTAGATCTTGTGTGAGGAGCTTAAATGAAATAAACAGAAAGAGATCGACGCGAAACACGGTCAGCTAGCGGTCTCTTTTTGTTTTATTTTTTTATTTTATAAAAATAAAACGCTTGAGATACTCCAAACTATAGGTTTATAAATCTCTTCTTCAACAAGATCTAAAATTTATAGTCTACGCAGTATAAAGAAGCAGCGCCTTATACCTAAAAATGATTACGAGTCTTCACCCATTTGGGTGAGTTTATTTCTAGTCTTTAGAGCGAATTTTCCCCCATTACTTGCAAGTTAATATTAAAGACATAAGGTTCAGGGGGAATAAGATAATGTCAACTACCAACAACGAAGCGTACTCTACGCATCAAAATCCATATTATGACTTCGTTATATTGCTTGACGAACTAGAGTCTGAAGGGTTTTTTACTGAGTCTGGTACCGGGCTAGGTAATAACGAAATCAAATCACTGCTGGAATGCTATTTCATTAGCTAATTTGGGTGATATAGCAGGTTTAAACTCATCTGGTGTTTGCTAAGGTTAATGCAGGTCGCTGGCGGACGTGTCAGTTATGATTTCAGTCCGCCTCAACTAAACCTAACGCCAGACAATAATGCTCTTATCGGCACTTCCACTAATCAAAGTCTGATCTTTGGCACTAAAAGCAACAGATAACACTGGTTCCGAATGTCCAGCTAAAATTTGTGAAGCTCCGTTTGTGACATCCCATAGCCGAATATTTTTATCATAGCTACCGCTTGCTAAGACTCTACCATCATGTCTAAATGCTAGAGAGGTAACCCTTTGGGTATGGCCACTCAGAGTAAGCACTTGTTTGCCTGTAGAGATATCCCATATCTTCACAGTTTTGTCCGCACTACCGCTTGCGAGTGTCTTGCCATCTGGACTAAAAGCAAGAGCCTGAACACTATTTTGATGTGCGCGTAAAGTTCGAATCTTTGTTCCTTTAGCCACATCCCATAATACGATCGAGCGGTCTTCACTGCCACTAGCAATTATTTTGCCATCAGGGCTTACAGCTACGGCTGTGACAGCATCGGTATGTGCTGATAGAGTCAGAATTGCTTTCTCAATCGACAAATCCCAGAATTTCACGGTGCGATCGCCACTACCACTAACTAGATATTGTCCGCTAGGTTCGTATGCGACAGCTAAAACCCGATCGGAATGACCTTGCAATAAGAGTTTAGGTTTGCCACTTCTAAAATCCCATAGTTTGACAGTCCAATCAGTTCCACCGCTAGCAAATGTATGTCCGTCAGAGCTAGTAGCAATTGATGTCACACTAGATGTATAACCTGAATGATTGGATATTACTGTCAATGCTCGGCGTGAGCTTGTATCCCATAGTCTCACAGTCTTGTCTGTACTGCCACTAGCAAAACTATGACCGTTAGTGAAGAAACTAACAGCTTGAACTGATCCCCCATGCCCTAGAAGGGTGTATCTGGGTTTGAGTAAGGGTAAAGCAACTGCTGCTGTTTGGGGCGATAGTGGAGTTGATGATTGTGGAGATGGCTGCGGTGATAACTGTGGTGACGAGAGCGATCGCAAGGTTCCTGCAATAACCCGATCAGTTTCACCTCTAGTAGAAGTAGTAGTTAAAGGTTTTAAAGTTGTAGGCTTAGGCTTAGTAACAAAAGGTTCTAGCTTGGAATCAATACCTTTAGGACTGGTAGATGTTCTCGACACTGTCTGTCTTGGCTTTCCGCTATTTTTGGTAGGCGTAGGTTTGCGATCGAAGCTAGGTTGGGGGGATGATCCAACCACAGTAACAACATTTTGAGTGGCCTGTTCCGACGATCGCCCAGAGATATATTTCCCTAAGTTAAAGAAGGCTACACTGGCAACCACAACACCCAATAAACTGACGATTGCGATTAAGGGTAGCTGCTTTGCTCGTCCCAAAAAAGAAATCGCAATTTGCCGCGCACCATTAGCTTGTAAGCCTTGCAGATCTTCTATTATATCTGCCGCAGTCTGGTAGCGTGCCTCAGCATTACGGCAAATCATGCGCTCTAAAATATTTGAGAGGTTGCTACTAATCTCAATCCCAGGAGGCCATGCGATCGCCATTGTTGTAGAATCGAATTCTATTTGACTGGGGTGTAACCCTGTTAATGCTTGAAATGTGGTGAGACCAAGCGCATAGAAATCACAATTTGATTCCAGAGCACCCTCTGCCTGGTTAGAGGGCATATAACTAGGAGTGCCTAGCAAAGGTACATTTTGTATGGGTTGTGTGGGCAAATGCGGATTGCAAATTTTCCGTAGTCCTGCAAAGTTGACCAAGACAATCTCTGAACGGTCTGTGGAATGTTCTCTGGTACAACCAATGAGATTGATGGGGGTGATATCCCCGTGGATTAATTGTTCTTCGTGCGCAACATGGAGCGTTGATAGTACATCAGCGAGCATATCGATCGCCTGAGCCTCGTTTAGGCGGAGACCTACTGCGAGCTCGTCACTGAGCGATCTGCCCTCGATTGACTCTTCTACCAAATAAAAATCCTTGTTGAGTTCAAAAGCTGATAGCACTTGGGGGATGCGATCGCAGTAACTACTGAGCTGATAAAGTTTTTGCGCTTCGCTACGAAAGATTTCGCGTGCTGCCTCTAAACTCGTGTAGTCATTGCTAACTGGTCGGAAACACGAGATTTTGCATTGTGGGTTACCAGGCTGAGTTACATCTTTAGCAATGTAAACCTGGCTATATCTGCTGGCTTCCACAGTCTGAATTACTTGATAGCGATCGTCAAGCAATTGCCCCAGCATGAGTAATTGTGTATGCATGTGTGAGTAGAGGAGGAACTCCCCTGGCGTCTAAACCGCTTGAGATTATAGCACTGGTATGCAAAAAAATTAGCTACAGAACAATCTATGCCCTGTAGCTAATTTATATTCTCTGCGATCGCCCAATCGCAATGTCTCCAGAATGCTATTTAGATCAGTATCTAAGCAAGCACGAGCGATTTACGCGCTTGAACGCTATGCGTCCACTGATAGACATCCACTGCCATGCGATCGCCGATCCTGAGCAGTTGTTGCAACTCTTCCACTGACATTGAATCCGACGGTAGAAGTGCCAAAATGTTGTGCTCGCTGACAGCGTAAGTAGGATCTGATAGCCAGCAACGGGGGGCAATTTCTCCAGACAGGAAATTAAGATAGAGTTCCTGTGCCTTATCAAGATTCAGTGATAGATGTAATTTCTCAGATACATCCAAAGCCAAATCGAGCTGATTGAGATGCTCGGGTACGGCTTCGTCACTATAAACTAGCTGCCAAATATGCGCCAAAATTAGGCGCTCCAAAATTGGTGCTGCTGCGGCTCGATTCAGCTTGCAACCCAGCCGATCCGCTTCTATTGCTAAAGCATCTAGCTCCGCAAGAGGTAAGCGATCGCCACTTTCCAACCGTTTCAACTCTGAAAGCATTCTTTGATTGAGTGTAATCTCGGCGGCCACTTGCAGTTCTGGCGGTACTTCCAATCCATCTTGGCGAAACGCTGCTAAAATTCCACAGTTATCGCGATACACCTGAGCATAAAGTTGATCGAGTCTGGTAAGGGTTTCGCGTGAGAGCAAATGCAAGATGCGGTGGCGGTCTTCGGCAAAGAGATGTTGCAGGCTGAAATAAGATTCACCAAAGATCGCAGACATGCTCAGAACTATTTTTGCCGCACTTGCAGTTTGTAAAGCCGTAAGTAATTCTGCTTTCGTGTTCTCGTAAACCCGCTTGCCTGTATATGGCTCGACACAGCAGTGGAAGTCGTAGCCACCTAGATGCAATACCGCAAAGGTATATTCCATCGTTTCTTGGGTGATGCCCGAAGCGATCTGAATTTGCCCGATCGCCACAGTCATGGAACCCATACGCTGTAGTTGGTAGTCGCGCTGTTCTATGGAGTAGCAATAAAGCTGCTGCGATCGCACGTAGTTCGTAAATATTGAGCTAATCGCATAATGCGCAGCTACCTGTTCGAGGCTAATTCTCGATGTCACAACCAGCTGGCGATAAACCTCCGCACCATTCCCGAATTGTTCGACATTGCTGGGACAATGCTCTAAAAGCTGAATAAATTCTGGTTCGAGTAACATACCAGAAACATCAGCTGCCAACTCGATCGCCCTGGCGGCATAGCGCAGAATCTGCACACCTTCAGGCCGCGAAATTTCTTCAAAAAACCAGCCGCAACTAGTAAACATTAGTAAAGCGTGGCGTTGCATTTCTAGCAGTCGAATGGCATCAACGCGCCATTGTGCGGTTTGAGTCACGTCGCTACGGCCATAGCGTAGGAAGAACTGATCGATTCCGGCTTGGCAATCAATCGTGGTATAGCGCAGCGAATCGCGGAGAACGTTGATATAAGCATCTCTGGCTACCCAGGGATCGTTAAAGTATTTGCTGCCTACTTCTTCATAAATCTGAATCAGGCGATCGCGCAACCAGTTGAGTCCATCACGCAGTGGTCTGCGCCATTTTTGATGCCAACCACCTTCGCCCGCACAGCCACAGTCATCTTCCCAACGCCCAACTCCATGGGCGCAACTCCAAGCAGTGACTGGTTTAAGTTCTACCTCCCAAGTTGGCGGGTTCAGACTGAGATAGTGGGCATAGTTAGTCACGATCCAGTTGCGATGTGGAAATTCATCGGTAAAGGCATAGGCTAAGGCTTTTTCGGTGAATTGCTTGTGGTGTCCAAAGGTTTCGCCATCGGTGGCCACAGAAATCAACTGGGAATCACTGCGATCGCCACGAACAGCCTGCTCCAAGCGATTGGCAAAGCTATGCGAACTACTAAGCAGATCTCCAAACCCCATATCGCGTGAGATCGGGCCATCATAGAAGAAAATATCGATGTAAGGCGTTTCCAGCATCGAACGATCGCCTGCACCTTCGCCAAAGTGGCGCATACCGCGCAGATAGCATCGATAGGGACGTGTGGGATCGATCTGACTATCACCAGCTTCGAGCCAGTCGTAACGATCTTGCTGGCGATCGAGATTCATGTCTCGGCAGCGATGCGCTTGGGATGGTGCGAGGACGATAAATCTAATCCCTTCTTGAACGAGTGCTTCTAGGGTTTCATAATCGACGGCAGTTTCTGCCAGCCACATGCCTTCAGCTTCACGGCCAAACCGCGACTTAAAGTCTGCCATACCCCATCGAATCTGGGTGAGCTTATCGCGCCAATTGGCTAAGGGCAAGATGATGTGGTTATACACCTGGGCGATCGCATTTCCGTGACCGTTGAGGCGAGCGGCGCTAAATTTATCTGCATCAATGATGCGCTGATAAACTTCGGGATCGTATTGCTCTAGCCAGGATAGCAATGTCGAACCAATATTAAAGCTGAGGTATTCAAAATTGTTGACAATTCTGATCAGTTTGCCTTCATCACTGACAATTCGTGCAAAAGCATTGGGGCGATAGCATTCGGAGTGAATCCTCTGATTCCAGTCATGAAAAGGTGACGCACTATCTTGGTACTCAATCGCGTTGAGGTAAGGGTTTTCACGGGGCGGTTGGTAAAAGTGCCCGTGGACGGTAATGTAAATACCAGAATCAACTTGCGATCGCGCGCTGGAACTAACCGAGGATAAAGTTAAACTCACAGTATTTCTATGCCTTTAAGTGAATTCTGGAATTACATCGCTGAAAAATTGGCCAGAGAAAACCTACCTTTTCTTTTTCTATTGTAGTGAAGTGTTCTCAGGGCAATTTTTTAAATCGGATAAAACGTTGCAATGCTGCAAATCTTAGTATCTAACTTCGCTAAGCCGAAGAATACAAGGTTTATTTTAAGAACCTGCTTTTTAAATAAAGTTTCAAAGTTACCACTAGATAGATGATTATTCGGTCTCGCCTGTCTGGAACCGCGATCGCCGAATCATGAGATCTGAGTCACACAAGCTCCCGATCAAAACCTGTATAAAGGTTGGTATAGCAAGATTTAGCCAACTAAACCAAGTTAGCTTACCTAATTGCTTATCTCTCTGGTGTAGGCAATTATGCTACCTAGGCTGAGCGATCGCCTTTGGAATCCAGCTTTTTATTCAGGAAAACCAAGCCATGAAATTTAAATATTTAGCATCAGTTGCATTGTTACTCTTACTTGCAAGTTGTGCGCCCTCAACTTCAAACAACCGTCCTACATCTAGTTCGCGCACTCCCTCTGCAGCTAATAAGACCGAAGCGGCAAAATTGAATATTTTCGGCTCTAATTTAGCTTTAGTTTACATGGGTAAGAAGGTAACACCCTTTTCACCTTCGCTACCCATGCCAGAAATGAGGATGATGTCATCTAGGATGCAATAAGGCTAATGCACCTTGAATACTTAGCAATTTGCGTAGAATTAAGTATTGTTAGTACCTGTAGATGTCTAAGCAGGGTCGGAATTAGATTTAGCCGGAACAGGTTTGCGGATTTCTGTGCAAAACGAAGTTACATTCGACAGGCCGATAGTTAAACCCGCACGCAGGCACAAATTGGGACGAGGAAACCAAAATTTCTCCTCGGAGTAAACAGTGCCATACTCAGTAATCAGGCTGAGAACACCATCCGAACTCATGACGTAGCGTCCAACAACTGGGGCTTTTTCGGCATAGCCTTGATGGCGTAGTAATTTACCCAGTGATAGATCGTCACCATCAGCGATTGGCACAAAGATAGTAAAGCCTTGGTGGGGATTGTCTTCAGTACTGTCTTTCTTATCCCACTCCATCGAGCCATCCCAGGTAACTTTGGCTGCGCATAAAGCCAGTTCAGGGTTAAAGCCGTGCTGTTCGCATAGCTCAATCACTTGCGGATCGACCACTGGCAACATCTCAAGATGAATCTCGGATGTGCCACTTTCCGCCTTTTTAATGATCAAATGATGGCTTGTTCTCGTTGAAGTCCATGTGCCAGCTCTGTGCTGGAAAAATTCCACTATATTCATAAAGTTACGACCTTTAAGCAGCAAATTTCCGAAAAACTAGAGTAACGTTATGACCACCAAAGCCAAAGGAATTGGAGGTCGCAACTTCGATAGGCATGGGACGTGATGTATGTGCTACGTAGTCAAGGTCACAGGCTGGATCTGGATTTACCAGGTTGATTGTCGGCAGAGCGCGATCACGCCCCACAGCTAAGACAGTTGCTACTGCTTCAATGCCGCCGGAGCCGCCTAACAGGTGTCCAGTCATGGACTTAGTTGAACTGACTGCAAGTTTGTAGGCATGTTCGCCAAAGACCTGTTTGATTGCCTTCGTTTCCGTGGAGTCATTAGCAGAAGTACTCGTGCCATGCGCATTAATATAGTTCACCATCTCAGGTGTAATGCCGCCATCTTTGAGTGCTAGGGACATAGCACGTACAGCCCCTTCGCCATCCGGTGAGGGTGAGGTCATGTGGTAAGCATCACAAGTACTGCCGTAGCCAACAATTTCTGCGAGGATGTTAGCCCCCCGTGCTTGTGCATGTTCGAGGGCTTCGATAATTAAAACACCAGCACCTTCACCCATCACAAATCCATCGCGATCGCGATCAAAAGGACGAGATGCATGAGCAGGATCGTCTTTGCGAGTGGACATAGCTCGGGCCGCTGTAAATCCAGCAAAGCTGAGTGGGGTAATTGCCGCCTCGGTGCCACCACAGATCATGGCTTGTGCATAGCCGCGTTGCACCAGACGAAAGGCATCACCAATTGCATTAGAGCCAGCCGCACAGGCAGTCACAGTGCAGGAATTTGGACCTTTTGCCCCAGTACGAATTGCGGTTAAACCAGAGGCCATGTTGGCAATCATCATGGGAATCATGAACGGGCTACAGCGATCGGGGCCTTTATTCAGTAAGATCGCAGCTTGATCTTCTAAAACCTGTAAGCCACCAATTCCTGTCCCAATCAGAACGCCAATCCGATCGGCATTTAGGGGACTAATCTCTAGCTTGGCATTTTCAAGAGCCTGAAGACTCGCCGCAACCGCAAACTGAGAAAAGCGATCCATCCGCTTGGCTTCCTTGCGCTCCAGGTAGGTATGCGGGTCAAAACCTCTTACCTCTCCAGCAATCCGACATTCGTGCCTGGATGCATCAAATAGGGTGACATCGCTAATGCCATTTTTGCCTGCAACTAAGCCTTGCCAATATTCTTCAACGGTATTGCCAAGGGGCGTTAACGCCCCTAAGCCCGTAATAACTACGCGGGAGAGGGATTGAGAGGTTTGCATTATGATTATTTGCGATCGATGGTTGATTTTGAGTTTTTAATTCAGGCAGATTAAAACTGCCAAGGGTTCAAAAACTTCAAGCTCATAGCTTAATTATGCAGCACCCTTTTTATCGATATAGTCAACGGCATTTTGGACTGTGGCAATTCCTTCTGCATCTTCATCAGGAATTTCGACGCCAAATTCTTCTTCAAGAGCCATGACTAGCTCTACGGTATCAAGGGAGTCAGCACCTAGATCGTTGGCAAAACTAGCTTCTGGTTTAACTTCTGAAACGTCTACGCCGAGTTGGGATGCCACAATTTCCTGGACTTTAGCAAGGGTGTCGCTCATTTAACTATTCTCTAAATTTACTATGAAAGTTTAGCGCTAATAATTTTAGCGAATAATGGTAGTTTAAATTGCAAAAACCTCAAGATGTATTTTGCTTGTGCCACTTACACCACTGGATTATCCCCTACAAAAAATTACAGCACTCAAATTCAAACCTGAACAGAAATAATACATAGCTTACATATTTAGATGCTAAAAGCCTACAATAATTACTGTAATTACTGCGCGATCGCCTCATCTCAGAAATACTAGAGCACCGAACTCTTCTAAAATTGCTTTTAGTCAGCTGTCTAGTTCAAGTATTGATTTTAGAGGGGTTGCGCGAGTTCATGAGATATTCTCTTCAAAGCAGAAGTAGTTAACCACAATACTTCGGACAAAATTAAGGAAGTAGAGAGCCATAGGAACCAATTTTTTCGTGGTTAGGATGATTTTGAATCAAAGTTTGATTCAAGTCAAATACTATTGCAAAGTTTGACCCCAGAGTTTTCAATCATTGTCTCCCTATTCCACAGATTTAGAACACGCCCGTGCTAAATTACTAAGGGAAAGTATCTGAAAGAAAAGAGATTTTGGTAAATTCAACTCTTGCGCACCAACTACAGCCATCAGCGATCGCCTTTGATGTCTTGAACGCGAATTATCGCCCCATGCTGCAACTTGTTCGAGAATTGATTGGCGTAATCCCCAACTGCGATCCATTCCTCGAAATTTGGCCGACAGGATTCCGAACATACAACTTGCTAGTGCCCAACTTGTTGAATTTACCATTCTCTATGTTCGGATTTGGGGTGGATAAAGCGATACTTGGATTAGCGATGTATACTTCTAGCAGAGCTGCATCCTGCGCCTACTGTTCGGCGCACACCTGTTCTTTTGCACTGCGACGTGGCGCTAGTACGGAGTCATTGGTTGGGCATCGAACTCCACATGAAGAAATAGTGGCTACTGTGGCTGAAGGAATGTCTCAGATTCCATTCAGCCTCACTACATCTGAATGCATCGAACTTGCAAAATACTTCTCATCCTCAGATATTGAATGGATTATTCTCTCGGCTGGAATGATGGGATTCCTCAACAAGTTCATGGATGCTGTGGGTGTTGAACTTGAAGCTAAGTCGATTGCGGAAGTTAGTTCCCTTCTAGTCCCAACAGGCTGGATGCCAGGCAAACATCTTAGAACAGATGCAGTTCTCTCGCCAGTATCGATGTTACCAAAAACAGATAACCTAAGCACATATTTGCGCGTCATCAGGCAGGTGCCGTCAGCAATCCAAATCGAGAATCGCTGGACGGCAGATGTGCCAGATCGATGGCCAGATGTTGGGGAATACCTAGAAACACGCACTGGCTATGGGTTTCCGCTGCTGAGCAAACTCAGTCACAGACGGGCAATTCGGGCGATTGCAACAGTCCTACGGGATAACCTCGATCCCTCTCAAAGCGAGATTGGGTTGGCAGCAAAATGCCTTGCTGCATTCGTATACGCAACTGTGGTAGCGAACGAAGCCCAAATAGCGATGGCACGTCTGCTGGCAGGAAGTTGGGCTCCCGAATTAGATGAGAGCATTTTTGCTGCTGTTGCCAAGTTTTCAGCAAAACCAGTGGGTGATGATGTGACTGCGATCGCCCAGTCAATAGTAGATTTATCGGCATTATCAGTGCTTTCCGAGCAAGATGTTGCGACGATCGTACTCGCACGCGCGGCATCGACAAGTCCAGCAGAAATCAATCCCGCTATCCTATCTGAAGTAACTCCACGTCTTACAAGTGCGAGTATAGTTGAACTAATTGTCTGGCTATCTGTACAACAACTAATGCATCGAATTGGCTGCTTTTATGCTGTAGCTGACTCAAATTGAAGGTTCTAAATCATAGATTTTGATTTTCAGAAATAGATTCTTTCGATAACAGGCGAGCTGCAACAATACCACCCAAGAATCCAAATAAATGTCCTTCCCATGAGATGCCCGATCGTTGAGGTAGTACACCCCAGATTATACCTCCGTACATAACTGCGACCAGTATTGCGAGGAATATCGCGATCGGTTTACGTTCAAAATAGCCACGAAATAGCAGATATCCTAGATAGCTGTAAATCATGCCGCTAGCTCCAACGTGAATAGAGTTGGCAGCGCCAACTAACCAGGTGCCCAAGCCACTGATAAATGCGCCCACTATCGAAACTGTGAAAAAATCGCTAAGGCTACGTAATGATACAAGCCATCCCAGCACTAAAAACGGTACAGTATTTGCTGCTGTATGGGTAAAACTACCATGCAGAAAGGGTGCAAATAGAATGCCAATTGAACTATCGAGATTGCGAGGGCGAATGCCAAAGCGATCGAGGTTACCTCTAAAGACAATGTAGTCAACTATTTCAACTATCCAAATAATTGCGACAAAACCACCCAAGACCTTGGCTTGGTCTTTGAGGTTGCGCCCCAGAGATTTAAAATTATCCTGGCTCATCCAATCTGCTCCGTTCCACTATTTTTGAATTCGGTTGTATTCAGGTTTTAGGCTTGCTATGGGCAAAACTACCATTTACGGTAAGTTCTAGATATAGTTTATACAGTTTAAGCGATCGCCCCAAGACTCGTGAATGGCGGAATTCTGGGGAAGAGCCAGCAAATGTTATTGTTAGGTGTGAGGCTTTAGGAAATAATCGTGCAAAACCCCAAACTCTTTTTTTCTTCTCTAGCAACTGCTCTTCTGCTCGCAAGTTCCTATGGCCTGGAAGCCAAAGCTGAATCTAATGATAATTGGCTAAGCCAAGTTAGAGGAAGCTACTCAGGCAAAATCTGGAGTGGCGGTGCCTTAGTTCCAGTAGAAACTGAGTTCATAATGAACAATGACACCTCTTTAATTGGTAGCTATAGCATTAAAGAGCAAGGGCTAGGTGTGCTCTCTAGATGTCAAGCTGTCAAAACTTTTGTGGTTCGCTGTTTTTGGGACGATAGATACGGCAGTGGCGACTATGAAGTTACCTTCACTAAGGATTTCTCTGGCTTTAAGGGATATTGGTCTCCCAAGGGCTTGACAGAAAAATTGCCTTGGGATGGCACACGGCAAGGCTCGTAAATATACCGTAGCTTAAAAGCATGGAGGAGATTCTAATGCGATCGCATCACCTATTGCCGACGGTCTTCCTTGTAGGTACTTAAATTTGCAACAAAACTTACGCTACTTGGATTGTGGATAGCATCAAGTAGGGCGATCGACAAATTTTCTAGATGTTTAGATTTCTTGGATGAAGTGGGTAAGCTAGCTTAGTGTAAATCTAGACTTGCTATCGTTTCCTGCCTTGAAAATTGGTAACTTGATATGCAGAATACTGACTTTACCTCATATATAGCAAAGCATCTTAGTTAAATTGAACAGCATCATCTTACCAACTTCGTTGTCTGAGGAATAGTAATGTTTCGCGAATGTTACAACCAATCTAATAGCAATTTAGCTATAAAAGGGGAAACTTTTGCCAAAGCTTTTTGGCACTCTCCTGCAATCATTGCTATCAATACTATAACCCGTAGAGAATTTGCTGAGGTAAATGATAGTTTTTGTCGTGACTTGGGCTACTCCAGAGACGAGGCAGTTAGCCCTAATGGCTTAGATCTAAAACTTTGGGTAGATCGAGAAGAACACAATCATGTTTTCGATATGGTGAGCGCTGAAGGGGGAATATTTAATCATGAGGTTAAGTGGCGCACTAAGTCAGGGTTAATTAGAAATGTAGAATTGTCAGCGGAATTAATTTCTTTTAACGGAGAACCGCATATTTTATTTGTAGGTAGCGATATTACTGAACGTAAGCACGCAGAAATACGTAACGGTTTCATTTCAGCTCCAAAAGGGGATCCTAAGGCTAGCGAACAATTAATCCTTGAAAACCGACTGTATTATGCCGTAGAGCAAAAAGAACTAATTGTTTACTATCAACCCAAAGTAAACATAAATACTGGAGAGCTAATTGGTACAGAGGCATTATTACGCTGGTCTTCGCCTGAATTAGGCTGGATTATGCCAAATCAGTTTATTCCCATCGCTGAACAAACAGGATTGATTATACCTATTGGTGAATGGGTCATGCGTTCTGCCTGCGCTCAAAACCAAGTATGGATAGAAGCTGGTTTATCGCAGTCTCGGGTTGCGGTTAATATTTCTCTACACCAGGTGCAACAGCCCGACTTTGTATCTGTAGTTGAGCGCGTGCTATGGGAAACCAAGTTGCACCCTCGCTTTCTTGAGCTAGAAATTACCGAAACGGCCATGATGCAGGACATTAAACACACCCGTACGGTTTTAGGTCAGCTTAAAGATATGGGTATTACCATCACCATTGATGATTTTGGCATGGGCTACACTTCTCTCAGCTACCTTAAGGAGCTCCCTTGCCAATCACTAAAAGTCGATCGCTATTTCGTTAAAGACTTAGTTGTTAATCCATACGATCGCGCGATCGCTTCAGCATTGTTAGCGCTAGGTAGAGGACTGAATCTATCCGTTGTCGCCGAAGGAATTGAGACTAAAGAGCAGATGCAATGTTTGAAATCGCTGGGCTGTGAAGAAGGTCAAGGATTCTTTTTTAGTACCCCTCTATCAGTAGTAGAAACGACCAAATTACTCGAACAGGCAAATTTGGCAGTGCCAAAGAAGTAATGATTTTGGGTAAGAATTTGCTGCATTTTTCAACTAGCTGTATGTAAAGCTTTATGCAAAACTGAGATGCACCCGTTTTTATCTAACGAATAGCATGAGTGAAGGTACATATAAAGCATTGTGGTTAGAGGGCGATCGCCTGGTAGTGATCGATCAGACTAAGCTCCCTTTTAGCTATACAACTAAGCAGCTAATCTCTCCTCAAGATGCGACTGATGCGATCGCGGATATGACGGTGCGCGGGGCGGGGGTAATTGGTAATGTGGGAGCCTTTGGTGTTTATCTGGCAGCGATCGCGACCAGTGGCAATCTAGAGCAAATCCAAGTTATTTCACAACAGATTCGTGCGGCCAGACCGACTGCGGTGAATTTAGCTTGGGCCGTAGACCGCATGTTGCGAGTTTTAGCAAAATCCCACGATTTGATCGCTGATGCTCGGGCCGAAGCAATTAAAATCTGCGATGAAGATGTTGAGAATACACTAAAGATTGGGAATTATGGCTGTGATGCGATCGCCAAATTAGCGATGGCTAAGACAGGCGAAACCGTGAAAACTGTAAATATCCTGACGCATTGTAATGCGGGTTGGTTAGCGATCGTCGATCGCGGTACGGCCTTAGCACCGATCTATGAGGCTCAGGAAAGAGGGATTGACGTGCATGTTTGGGTAGACGAAACCAGGCCACGCAATCAGGGAGCCAACCTTACGGCATGGGAGCTAGGTCAACAGGGGATCAAACATACTCTAATTGCCGATAATACAGGTGGCCTATTGATGCAGTCTGGCATGGTAGATATGTGCATTGTGGGAGCCGATCGCGTTACCCGAGCTGGTGATGTCGCGAATAAAATTGGTACGTATCTCAAAGCCCTGGCGGCGCATGATAATCGAGTACCTTTTTATGTGGCTCTACCAGCTTCAACTCTTGATATGGCGATCGCTGATGGCAAAGAAGTACCGATTGAAACTAGAAGTAGTGATGAAATTCTCTACATGCAGGGAATAAATGACGCGCAGGAAGTAACTAGAATTAGAATTGCCCCCAATCTCACCTCGGCAATCAACTACGGTTTTGATATCACGCCAGCAAGATTAGTAACGGGATTAATTACAGAAAGAGGAATCTGTCAGGCAAACGAACAGGCAATTAAGGAGATGTTCTCCGACCTAGTGTAGACATGAACTTGGGTTGAAAACCCTCAAATCCTATGGGGTGAAGGGATGGAACCACTTCATGTGGGTGAAGCCCCCACACCCTCATCTACAACCTCGACTATTTAAATTGGTTAGGACTTTACGCAGTCAAATCTACGCAGAACCAATGGAAGTGAGGTTGAGGGCGAAGCCCTCAACCCTTTAAAATCTGGGTTTTATCTTTCACGGTACATAAATCCTATTGGTGTTACAGCAGTTTTTGATCGAGTCTACCACAAAAAGCTGGTCGCAGGGGTGCGGCCCCGCATGGGTTTTAATGATTTATCTATGGTGGGTTTGGTTGCAATTTACTGTAAATTGTAGGTGATTAGGAATACTTCACAGGTAAAAGATATTTACTACGATCATAGATAGACATTAAATTCATATTGCCCTTGTGTGAATCAGTTTAGCCAAAATACTTCTCAGTTAAATTTATTCCTAGTCTGCGGCCTTGGAAGTCTCGGTCAGCAGTGTGTAGATGCCTTGGGTAGGTTTGGGGTAAATGTTAATGCGGTTGAGTTGATCAAACCTACAAGTTGGGAAGTACCCAACCTGGATACGGTACTTGCTGCCCTGGTGATTGGCGATTGCCGTCAACCCCAAATCTTGGAACAGGCTGGTATCAAGGATTGCCGCACGGTATTGCTTGTGACAAGCAACGAGCGGGTTAACATTGAAACGGCTTTTGCCTGTCGGTTGCTCAATCCGTCAGTGCGGTTAGTAGTACGATCTGCCAAGCAAAATCTCAACGAGTTACTAGAGAATCACCTGGGTAATTTCGTGGCATTTGAACCAACTCAATTATCTGCTTCTACTTTTGCCTTGGCAGGTTTGGGCGAGGAGGTACTAGGTTTTTTTAATTTAGAACAGCAGCAAATTAGAGTAATCCGTCAGCAAATTTTGCCCGAGCATAGTTCTTACCATCGGCAACTATTCGAACTAAATAGTCGGACTCGCCGCGTCTTAGATCGCAATACTGCTAACGAGTCTTCTACTTCTACTCCCTCTCAGTCTTTCCAATCGTTCTACAATTGGGAGCCTGACGACAGGTTAAATGCTGGGGATGCACTGACTTGCATTGAGATTGTTGATGCTGCCACACTACTTTCCGAACTAACTGCGCAACTTTCAGCGCCCCAAAAGACCTGGAAAGAGAATGTCCAGAGCTTGCTGGGACAGAACCTTAAACAGAACCTACTCAAAGCTTGGCAATGGCTGGGAGCGAACCAATCTCGGCGCGTAGCAGCAATCTGCGGGGCGATCGCAACTACACTTGTATTTTTGTCAGTGATTCTATTTGGGTTGAACTATCCCGGCATTAACCCATTGGATGCTTTCTTCACGACAGCAATTTTATTGCTGGGTGGATATGGTGACCTGTTTAATCAGGTGCCTTTTAGTACTCCCATCCCCTGGTGGTTGAGGATTTTTGCCTTGGGAGTAACTTTAACGGGCATTGCATTGGTTGGCGTGCTCTATGGCTTGCTAAACGAACGCATCTTGAGCGCCCGCTTTCAGTTTCTATCCCGCCGACCGCCCGTCCCGCTCAAAGATCACATCGTTTTAATCGGTATAGGGAGGGTTGGACATAAGGTAGCCACATACTTGCAAGAGTTAAAGCAGCCTTTAGTGGGAATTAGTAATACCGATCTCGATCCTGGGGAATTACCCCAAATGCCTTTAGTAGTTGGCAATATCAATACTTCTTTGAGTAAGGCGAATATAGCTACTGCCAGAAGCATAATCGCGGTTACCGATGATGAGATGGTTAATCTTGAAGCTGGATTGATGTCTCATGCTGTCAATCCTGATTGCGATCTGGTGATTCGTACTTTTGAACAAAGATTTAGCGATAACTTGGCGCAATTATTGCCTTATGCTGATGTACTTTGCGCTGATGCAATATCTGCGGAAGCATTTGCAGCGGCAGCTTTCGGTGAGAATGTACTGAGCTTGTTCCGCCTCGATCGCCAAATAATTTTGGTGACAGAGTATCAAATTGAAGAAGGCGATACTTTAAATGGACGAATCCTGGCAGAAGTCGCATATGGTTATGGTGTTGTACCAATTTTGCTCCAAGAGAAACAGAACCAAGCTAGATTGATGCCTTCAGATTATCAGCGATTGAATGTGGGCGATCGCTTAATCGTAATGGCGACAACAGACGGTTTGCGGCGTATTGAGGCTGGTGCGATCGCGCGACGCTGCTGGCGAGTACGGATCGAAAAGTCGCCTAACAAGGAATCTGCCTTTGAGGGAGCAAACGCAATCGCGCGTATTTCTGGGTGCAGCATCACTAAAGCGAGAGAGACAATGGCTCAGCTACCAGTAACATTTAGCATTTCTCTCTACAAACATCAGGCCAAGCGCCTGATAAGAGAGCTAGGTAAATTACAATTCTCAGCTTTGATTATTGAAAATGATTTCCAAAAAACTAGCTAACTTCCTATTGGAGTTTAGACTAAAAGCACTGAGTGACTATAACAGCGGTAATGTTACCACACATGTGGTACCCACTTCTACTTCGCTAGTAATTTTGATACTACCCTGATGTAAGTCTACACATTTTTTAACTACAACAAGTCCTAACCCAGTGCCAGAGATAATTCGGACGTTCTTGCCACGATAAAATGGTTCAAACAACTGTTTAAGATCGTCGCTTGAAATGCCAATTCCTGAATCCTGAATCTGCAATAGCACGAAACCTTGCCTAAATTCCAGATTTAGATGGACATTACCTCCCTGCGGAGAATATTTAATTGCATTTGACAGCAAATTGGATAAGATCGAACGCAGTAGTTTTTCGTCTAAGCTAACAGGAATCACTCTTCCCTTACAAGTAAATAAAAGAGTGTGATCGCTCCCTGCACTGAGTTGCATCTCTTCGATGAAATGATGGCAGAGTGTTTCGAGATTCAGTTGTTTAGGATTAAACTCTAGCTTGCCTGTTTCAGCGCGATTGATCGTCAAGATATCGTCGAGGAGATGAACCACATTTTTTACTGCACCTTGAATGCGATGCAAGTTCCTCAATCTCTTGCTAGAATCTTCCCATTCATCTCCACAGTTCTCTAAAACTTGGGCTGCGGCCAGAGCTGTACTGAGAGGTGTGCGAAACTCGTGGGATGCCATGGAGAAAAACCGAGTTTTAAGGGTACTGAGTTCCTTCTCTCGCTCTAGCGCAAGCCGAATCTCATCTAGACGCTTGCGTTCAGTGATATCGCGGGCATTGACCATAATGTGAGGAATGGTATCGCTACCCACAAAAGGCTGGCTAATCGCTTCCAAAGTACGCCAGGAATTCTCTTTATGACGATAGCGAAACTCGATGGGGCGTGTCGGCTCCGAATTCTGAATTGCATTGGTGAGATTATAGTATGCATTTGTGAAATCGTCTGGGTGAATTGATTCAAACACATTTTTGATCGCCAGTTCGGTAGCGGTATATCCCAAAACCTTTTCTACCGAAGGACTAACATAGCGAATTGTGCCATCGACATCGAGAATCATAATGATATCCAGGGCATTCTCGATTAGCGTTCGAAAACGTTTTTCGCTTTGACGTAAAGCTCGATCGGCTTGCTTCCGTCCGGTTGTATCCCGCTGTACCGCAATCCAGTGGGTATACCAGCCATTTTTGTCTGCGACCGGGACGATGCTAAATTCATTCCAAAATTCCGATCCATCTTTGCGATAGTTAATCACCTCAACTGTAATCGGTTCCCAACATGCCAGAGCCTGCCGAATCTTATTTAATTCTGAGCGATCGGTTTTTTCTCCCTGTAAAATGCGCGGTGTTTTGCCAATTACCTCCTCCGGGCTATAGCCCGTGATGCGCGTGAAAGCTTCATTGACGTAGATAATGCGTGGTCCAGGTTCGTCAACGGGTTCTGCTTCCGTAATTACTATTGCGTCATTCGTATTGACTACGACGGATTGGAGTAGCCGCACCTGCTCAGCTTGTTGATTCTGTTCTGTAATATCAGCAATCACAGCGACAATACCATCAATCCGATCTTCGCTATTTAGTAATGGCGCAGCGGAGAAGATGATATCAATTGGAGTGCCATCTTTTCTCTTGCGACGCAATTCCACTCTGGAATAGGTCGATCCTTGCAGTACATTTTGCTGCAGGTTTGCAATGTCTTCAAGCTGATTATCTAGGAAAATCGGATTGGGGCGATCGATCGCTTCTGCTTCATTCCATCCAAACATGCGTTCAGCCGCAGGATTCCAGACCTTGATATGACCTTCTAAATCCTGCGTAACGATCGCACGCGGGGAAGCCGTAATTAGTGCTTGAAGTGTTTGGTTTGTATGGCGCAGCTCCCCCTCGGTACGCTGGCGTTCGGTAATTTCAGCTCTCAGGCTGGTGTTAACGGTAGCTAACTCTTCCGTGCGTTGTTGAACGCGCAATTCTAGATCAGCATTGAGTTGCTGGAGTTGATTATAGAGTTCCGACTGTTGAATGGCGATCGCCACCTGAGTTGCCAGTTGCTGCATTAACTCCACTTCCCAGGTTTCCCATGTACGTGGATTACTACACTGGTGAGCGATCAATAATCCCCAAAGATGAGGGCTAGCAGTTGTGGAATTGTGACTAACAACAGAATCTACCTGTCGATTTCCCTGTAAAATTGGCACAACAAGTTTTGCTTTTACTCCAAATTGTGTGACAAAATCTACCAAGCAAGGTTCAATCTTGGCCTGTAAGACATCAGCAATTGTCAGCGTTTTGCCCAGAGCGTAAGCCTGATGGTATTCTCTGGGGAATACTTCCTCTGGGAAAGATTCCCCCAAGATGGATGGGTAATTGGGTAAAACAGTTTCATTAATGGCGCAGCCTGTGCCATCATCCCAAAATCGATAGATTAAGACGCGATCGGCTCCCAGAAAGATTTGCACATCGGCAACCGCTGTCGTTAATACTTCATTCAAGTCTAACGATTGGCGGATGTGCTGGGCAATCTGAGTCACTAACCGTTCTCGCTCAGTTTGCTGTCTTAGAACTATTTCAGCTCTTTGACGCTTTCCTACTTCCCGTTTGGAATAATAGTAACCTGCCAACAGGAGTAAAATACTGAGGCAAATTTCGATAAGTACTAAAATGGTCGTACTCTGGATTGGCATAAGTAAGATCAAAGCGTATAGCTAGTAGACCATAGCAGCCTCAATAATACCCGATTTCTCCTTGTATAAGGTCTTCTCTTCTGTACATTTTACGGGCAGATGTATGCGTCTGCCCCACCTGTGCTGATGTGAAAACTGTGATCGCAAGCAAAGCTTAGAAACCAATCAAGACTGACAAAATCATGGCTCCGATTAGGGCAACTCCAATCCCAACCACACCAGTACCAATGGCATTTACAAGTGCGGGAGGCTTAGGAGCCTTTTGCCATTGCCAAAGGGTGTAATCTAGACGGGCAGCTCCCGATTTTTTGAGATATCTCATGTCTGGCTTAGGAAGCTTTGCCAGATGGTATTCATCATAACGAGCCATTCTGGCGAAGGGTAATTCACCTTGAGAACGCTGGGGTAGAATCCGTCGCCGTTGATAGGGAACAGTATTATCACCAAAGTTACTCAAATATTCTTCACTATTCAGCAAGTCATCAATAAAACCTTGTAATCCTTTAGTGGCAAGTACGATCGACCAGGCAATTTTTTCGCGCTCGCTGTAAACATTGCGCCCCAGAATGCGCTGGATACAAATTTGGGCGAAGCGGTAGTTATTATTCGTGTCGAAGGTGAGTCTGCGGAACGAGTCAGAAGTTGCAAGCCCTCGAATGAAGTCTTTAACAGTGATTTGTCCTGCTCTGAGCTGAGATTCTAAAAATTGTTGACGATGACTGGCCAACATTTGTTGTTCGTTGTAGATCTGACGATAGGCTGTATGGATCAGCGTGTCCATCTCTACCGATGAGAGCAGATTTTCTGTGTTGTAAATTCTAGGTTGTTCGTCGCCATGGACTTCAAAGCCCTTGACGCGCTGGTTTTGAGAAGCAGGAGAATAGGTTAAAAGGGGTAAAGTCATGGAGAATTCTATATACTAAATTTAAGTTCTTAGAAGGTCAGAATTAATTGCTGAGAGCTTAAGGTCTGACCAAATTTATATTGTTCTTCCTAGGAATCTAAGGAAGGAGGGCGAGGCTTCACCCTCCCTGTTCACAAATAAGCTTGCGAACGTTATATGGCTTGTAAGACCAGTTAATTTAGGGTTTTGTAGGAGGCTTTGTAAAATAATATTTACAGCCTAAAAGTAAGGAAATCATTACTGAAATGGTAAAGAAATCGGAAAGAATTAGCGCAAGTAACAAATCTTGACTTTAAGCAATATTACTTAGGGGAAGTTTGGAGATATTGCTGTGAGCGCGATAGGTATAATTGCCATGGTTAACGAGAGCTGTTTTGGCGGCAAGGTTGCTGGGACACCCAAAATTAGGGTGCAAACTCTAATAAAATTTTGCTAGTGAGCTATCTAGATCTTGCGATCACTACATAGTTGTCCCAATTCATCCTGAAGTCCTCCACCAACATTACCTGCCACTAGTTTCACCGTTATGAGAATACTCCTGGTTGAAGATGATATGCGCCTTGCCGAAACTTTGGCAGAAGCTCTTACAGATCAGCGCTATGTAGTTGATTTTGTGGCGGATGGTGAGGCAGGATGGCACCAAGCTAATGTGCTGGATTACGATATGTTGTTGCTGGATGTGATGCTACCAGAACTGGATGGCTTTGCCCTTTGTCACCGACTGCGATCGCATGGTTATACCATGCCCGTGATGATGCTTACTGCCCGAGATACGGTCAGCGATAAAATCACTGGATTGGATGCTGGAGCTGATGATTACGTCGTCAAACCAGTTGATTTGCAGGAGCTTTTTGCACGGATTCGAGCTTTATTTCGCCGAGGTAGTGTGGTATCGTCGCCGATTTTGGCGTGGGAGAATCTACACCTCGATCCCAGTACCTACGAGGTCAGCTATGGGAAAACTCCACTCCATCTCACGCCCAAAGAGTACGGTCTGCTGGAACTCCTGATGCGCAATGGTCGGCGCGTCCTTAGTCGTAGCGTGATTATTGAGCATGTCTGGTCTTTGGAATCTCCACCTGAAGAACACACGGTAAAGGTACACATCCGCAGTCTGCGTCAAAAGCTGAAAGCTGCGGGAGCCGCAGACGATCTAATTGAAACAGTGCATAGTATGGGTTATCGCCTTAAGCAAGTTGACTAGGAGGCTTGGCGATCGCCTTAGTTCAATCTACTTCAAATACAACCCCTTCGTACAATAGTTTGATCGCGAACTCAAATTCAATGCTTGATAACGCGATCGCATCTCCGATAATATAGGGATAGTAAAACCACATTCTTCCTTCTCCTCGAAAGTAACGCTCAACAGCAATTTTTTCCGAGTCAATCAATAAATACTCTTTCAAAGTGGGAATTTTTTGATAATCAGTGAATTTTTCACCCCGATCTTTAGCGCTTGTGCCAGGAGAGAGAACTTCCGCAATGATTGTAGGATTTTGAATGAATTTGCGTGCGTTGAGATCTTGAGGATCGCAACTGACGATAACATCGGGATAATAGTAAGGACTGTTAGGGCTGACTTGAACTTTTACGTCCGATACGTTTGCTCGACAACCGCGAGAACGTAAATGAGGATACAGGTTCCTGTAAAGATTTAGTGCAATATCATTATGGGGAATTGTACCGCCCGTCATGGCAAAGACTTCGCCGTTGACATATTCATAGCGAAGGTCTTGCTGGGGTTCCCATTCGAGATATTGCTCGATGGTCATTTTTGATAGTGGTTGAGAGATGGCTAGCATAATCTGGATTATAGTAAGCTTGGTTTGATTGTAGCAAGGTGGGGAGCTGTCTTAATCAACTCGTACTAACACTCCCTATACGATCGCGCTGATGCGGTGCTAGTAAATTTGTCACATCGGGTCCAGATGGGATAATGCCACCAGGATTGAGCGGGAAGAGATTGCCGAAGTAATCCCGCTTCACGCTTTCTAGATCGCAGGTACTGGCAACACCAGGTAGTTGGTAAAGGTCGCGTAGATATGCGCCTAGATGCTGATAGTCCTGAATGCGTCGCAGATTGCACTTAAACAAACCGTGATAGGCAATATCAAAGCGGAATAGAGTTGTGAATAGGCGTACATCCGTGAGTGTTAGGCGATCGCCGCATAGATAACGACTAGTTTTGAGCATCCCATCTAACTCATCCAAGGTAGCGAATAACTCGTGACAAGCAAGGTCATAGGCCGATTGGGTTTGGGCAAAGCCGCAGCGATAGACACCATTATTAATCGTATGATAGATTTTCTCGTTGAGAGGATCGATCTGCGATCGCAATTCCTCGGCATAGAGATCCAGATCGGGATGCTTGGCAAATTGATTAAACTCCGAGTTCAGGATTTCGATAATCTCTGAACTTTCGTTATTAACGATTCTTTTTGTCTGTTTGTCCCATAATATAGGCACTGTGCAGCGTCCAGTGTAGTTAGGTTGGGCAAGCTCGTATAGTTCTGCTAGAGAACGACAACCCTGTTCTGGCGGGTTAAACACCCAACCACCTTCCTCAGGTGCAGGCGAAACAACCGAAATGGATATAACGTCTTCTAATCCCTTGAGTGTCCTCACCACAAGGGTACGATGCGCCCAAGGACAACTCATGCCAACATAAAGGTGATAGCGGCCTGCGGCGGCTGGGTAAGGGATATCTATTCCATTAGGCTCACTAGCACTAACGCGCTGATGAAACTGGGTGGCAGGCCGAATATAAGCGCCAGAGCGATCGCGTGGAGCCAAATTTGTCATCATCGTCTGCCACATTGTCGTCCAGATAAACTTGGCCAATTTGATAATTGGTTTGGGTGGTAGAGACTTGCCTTTTTTCTTAGTTGGTTTGGCCTTTTGCACTTCTGGGGCAGTCTGGAGAGTTTCAGATTTCATCGTAATTATTTCCCACCTAACTTCTTCTTTAGCTTGTCAATGATTCTTTGCGCTTGTAACTGCATAATTCTCATATTGGTTAATCTAGGGATATCAGATGGGTACTTTTGTTTGTAATCAAAGAAGCAATCTAATTCATGCAAAATTATGCTTAGTCGCCGTAAAATATTTTCGGTGCGGTATTCTGCCAGAAACTCAGCAGGTAAGTCAACGGGTTTAGCCACAGCGATCGCCTCTAAAATTCTTTGGACATCATATTCTGTGGCAAATCCAGCAATTTTGTCGCAATTGAATCCAGGATCTAGATAATCAGATAGTCCGCCATTCACGCTAGAAAAGACATTACAGCCACAGGCAAGCGCTTCCATCGGCTGCAACCCAAACCCTTCACTCACTCCCTGAATTGCCCAGTATTCTGCGGAATCGTAAAGATAGACCTTTGCACGATTAAAGAGAGTTGCGAGATCTTTGACATAGGAATCAACTACGTAGATATTACAGCGCGATCGCAAGGCTGGAATTAGCTGCTGTAGAAGATATGCTGAAGATTTCCGCTCCTGGACTAAAACATCTATATCGCGATCGCGGTGCAAATTTTCAAATTCATCGCTAATTTGATTGGGTAAATAGTAGATCGGAGAACTGGGCGATCGCTGTCCCCAGTATCCCATTGTATTTTTACTCACGGTAATAATTGGCATATTCGCTGGTAAGGTAAACCCATATCCAGAACTGTGAGCATGGTAAATGACATTATAAGATTTGAGCCGATTAGCGAGTTTTGCGACATCAAAGCCCCAACTAATTACAAAAATGACACGATCTAAATTCTTCTCTTTAAGTAGATCGTCCAAGAAAAGCGTTTCTGGTTCGCGCTGACGGTAGGTTACTACCTCAGCAGCGCAAATCTGACTCGCCAGTTCAAGAGTCTTTAACTCTGCCCACAGGCCGCCGCAGGCATACTTACCATTCGTTCCAGGAACTAAAAAATACAGTTTTCTCATGAATCAATCACTCATCTATAGCAATCAGCTTTGGGCTATTTAGAGGTGGTACGCAGCCCCCACAACCCGACTTACAATCAGTCTATTTGGTCAGGCTCTTTTCCATCACATAGTTGATTAACTTTACGCCTCTTCGCTCTACTTCTTGCGGTGCGATCGCGGTAAACCCCATGCGCTCAAAAAATGGTTTAGCCGTAATACTGACCTCCGCAGATAATTTTTGTAGACCCAGATTCTTTGCAGTTAATTGAATCTGCTGAAATAATGCTGTACCAACTCCCATGTTTTGATAGTCAGCATGAGCATAAAAACAACCAATGTGGCCATTGCCTTCTATCTCAGCAAATCCGATCGCTTTACCGTTTTCCTCTGCAACATATGTCATTCTATCTTGCATCCGCTCAATCCATTTTTGCACATCCACGTACTCTGGTGCCCAAGCATCAACTTGCGCTTGGGAATAGTCGCGGATATTAATACGATGTACAGTGTCGTGGAATAATTGCAGAATCTGTTGTGTATCAGTAATAGTAAATTCTCTGATTAGCATTTTGGGTTCTCAAAATTGGGATGGAAGATCGTGCGATCGCTCTAAAGCAAAATCGCCGACCTTTCTGCTAGTTCTGACCGCTCTCCTTTGACTAGGGTGATATGACCTGCCAGGGGTTCTTGTTTGAATCGTTCTACCACGTAGGTAAGTCCGTTGCTGGCAGAATCTACATAAGGGTTGTCAATTTGGTCGATATCGCCAGTCAGTACAACTTTAGTCCCCTCCCCCGCGCGAGTCAGAATCGTTTTTACCTCATGGGGAGTGAGATTCTGCGCCTCATCCACAATTAGAAATTGCTTTGGAATTGTGCGTCCGCGAATATACGTTAGCGGTTCAATTTGCAATAAACCCATTTCCAGCAATTCCTCATGCCCGCGCCGCCAGTGCTTAGCCTTGCCTGAAGGGTCTTGCGTACCAAAAATCAAATCGAAATTGTCGTAAAGAGGTTGCATCCAAGGTGAGAGCTTCTCATTAATCTCACCAGGTAGAAATCCCAGATCTCGTCCCATTGGCACTACAGGTCGGGAGATCAGCAAGCGTGTGTAGAGCCGTTCGTTAGCGACCTTGTGCAAGCCAGCGGCGATCGCCAATAGAGTTTTACCAGTACCAGCTTGACCTTGCAGCGTTACTAACGAGATCCGATCGTTCAATAATAATTCGAGCGCAAAGCTTTGTTCGCGGTTGCGGGCGCGAATATGAGAAATTCCACCCTGGGCTTGTTTGGCAAGGGGTACGATCTTCCCAGCGCGATTGACTATAGCTAGAGCTGTATGAGTCGAATTTGCCACATCTACCAGCGTCAAAGCTTGATTCGGGTAAAAATGTCCACTTAGGGCAATCTCACCATTTTCGAATAATTGCTCGATCTCGTAGGCATCGACCATAGCCTCTGCCATACCTGAATAGAGTTCCTGAACATCAATTTTGTCGGTTTTGTAATCTTCAGCCGTCAGACCCAACGCATCAGCTTTGATGCGTAGATTAATATCTTTGCTGACAAGTATTACAGGGCACTGACACATGGCCTTAAGTTCCAGCGCTACGGCCAGTATGCTGTTATCACCGCGATCGCGTTCTAACTCTGCTGGTAAATTGTGCAAAGTTTCTCTACTACACAGAGCAACTCGCAGACTACCGCCGCCATCTGTCGGAATACCCTCGGTCAGGTGTCCGCGCTGGCGTAGCTCATCCAGAGTGCGTGATGCTTGGCGAGCATTGCGTCCAGTTTCTTCAGGTTGCTTTTTGAACCGATCTAGCTCCTCAATAATTGTAATCGGCAGCACCACGTCGTTGTCCTCAAAATGCAGCATGGCAGATGGATCGTGAAGCAACACATTAGTATCGAGGACAAAGGTTTTTTTCATGGGGATCTTGGAGATGTGCAGGTTTTAGGTGTTTTTGACAGCAGTTACACGCTAAATTTACATCGCCTGTGTAGACTTTGGGCGATCGCGTAACAAAAAACAGCGATCTGAAGCTGTCCTCATAATTTCGAGGCAAAGTGGCATTTCCAGCAGAAAGAGCAGGTTGGCGAACTTTACAAGTACACAATTCTAAACTCGACAAATGTTAAGAACGGGTTAAGCATCCTTTAAACTAAGTATATATAGGTTTTCCTGAGGAAGGGTAATATGAACAACCTACCTAAAGACGCTAATGACGAAAAGCAAATCAATCCAGGAACGGGACTTTTGATCGCGATCGCCGTTCTTCTAGTCCCCCTCCTGTTCGCAGGTTTTCTATTCCAATAATAGGAGATAGTTGCAAGCAGACAGTTTCACCACAAGCTTTTAGCCTGCCATTTATTGCCAGACTTGTGAGTAGGTTCTAATTTATATAATTTGCGCAAGACAGTATGATGGACGCATAAGGGTTTTACCTGCAAGTCATGACAACCAAGCCAAAGAAAGCCACAACTATCAGCCAACCTGCAGCATCAGATAGCAAAGCTCCTCCTGTCTATTTCCTCTCAATGGAAGTAGAGAATGCTCTGTGTTTCAAAGATAAGCAAAGGTTAGATCTATCTGATAGTAATGGCAAACCTGCACAGTGGACAGTAATTCTGGGAAATAATGGTGTTGGGAAAACTACTCTGCTAAGATGCTTGGCAGGAATGGAATCAGGAACATGTCTTTATAGTAATTACAAGGATATGTCTCGCGAAGAATTCACCGATGGAGAAGAAGTCACGCAGAAAATTTGGCTGCCTCTCTTATGTAGTCCATCTGAAAGTTTGTTAATGTGGCATGAATGGGAAATATTAAATAAAATTGGATTTGAGGTCATTGCTCAAATTGCTTTTGATGTGAAATTGAAAACGTTTCATGATGCTGGCAAAAACAGCCCAATTAAGTTCCAGAAGGGAAAGATACGAGTATTTAGGAGTCGAGGTCAAAACTATCATGATTCACAAGCATTGCAGGAGATTGTATGCTATGGGTATGGAGCAGCACGGAGAATAGACGTAAAAGTAACTTCTCTGAGTGAAAGTCTCACTTCAGGAAATTCAGAAAGTCTTTTTTCTGATAATGTATCACTAATTAATGCAGAAGAATGGTTGCTACAAACTGACTATGCTGCGCGAACTGCTTCTGGGAAAACGCACGATCGCCTACAAAAGCAGCTAAATCAAATTATCGAAGTTCTAAAACGAATTTTACCTGATGTAGAAGATATTCATATTGCTCCAGCAGATGAAGATCGCCCCCGTCCCAGAGCAGAGTTTAAAACTCCTTATGGATGGGTTTCTCTATCTAGTTTGGGGTTAGGCTATCGTACCACAATCGCATGGATGGTCGATCTAGCAGTAAGGTTGTTTCAACGCTATCCCGATAGCAAAGATCCACTAGCTGAGCCAGCGATCGTGCTAGTTGATGAGATTGACTTACACATGCATCCAAAATGGCAGAGGACAATTATGGAATTCCTCACCGAGAGATTCCCAAATACGCAATTTATCGTTACTGCCCATAGTCCACTCGTTGTTCAAGCTGCAAAGGATGCAAATATTGTGCTGTTAAGACGGGAAGGCGATCGCGTTGTCATCGATAACAACCCTGAAATTATTGATAACTGGCGAGTAGATCAAGTACTCACTAGCGTTTTTGAGTTACCAAATGCCCGACCTGCCAGCTTAGATCCCTTGCTGAACCGCAGGCAAAAATTGCTCTCCAAAGCCAAACTTACTAAAAAAGATGAAGCAGAATTGCATGAATTAAACACAAAAATCGGTTCCATGCCAACAGCTGAAACTCCTGATGACATCAAAGCAATGGATATTATTCGTCGCGCTGCTAAATTGCTAGAAAATTCTCAAACGGGGGGGACTGGGTGATTCGCATTCGTAAGACAGGAATTATACCAGAGAAATTAGTGAAGGATGGAAAAAACAAACGGCGATCGCATTGCAGTGCCTATTCCCGCGATCCAGTTGCTTACCAAACAGGCGCAAAGAAATTCGAGTTTTCTAGCTCTATCTATACCCACGAGAGTGTCAAACAGGAACTGATTGCGGCACAGCATGGGAAATGCTGTTTCTGCGAGCGCTTAATTGGTACAGATGGAGATATTGAACATTTTCGCCCCAAGCTGGCATACAAACAAGCTGCTGGAAAAGCCTTGCAAAGACCAGGTTATTACTGGCTTGCCTACGAATGGGATAACCTTTATCTTTCCTGCACTGGGTGCAACCAACGACATAAGCAGAATCTATTTCCGCTCGAAAATCCAGAAACGCGGGCAACCAATCATAAACAGCGAATAGATCGCGAGCAGCCGTTACTCATCGATCCAGGCAAAGAAAATCCAGCAGAATTTATCGGATTTCGAGGCGAGGTGGCGTTTGCCATAGATGGCAATCGGAAAGGCGAAGTTACAATCAAATCTCTAAAGCTTAATCAGCGATCGCTTCCAGAAGCAAGACTTCAGAGATTAAACCTCTTGAAAGTACTACATGGAATCGTACAACTAGCTGCTAAGCAACTATCAGATATCGAACTTCAAAAGGAAGCAGAGAACGCTACAGAATTGCTAGAGAAGGCAGTACGAGATAGTGCTGAGTTTTCAGCATCTGCGCGTTGGGCAATTGATACAAATTTCAAGTTCATGCTTGGGTAGTCTGAGAATGCTGTGCGATCGCAAGCGCAAACAAGGAGCGCGATCGCACGAAACCAAACATCAATCATTCATTAGGCAGTTCCTAATTTTCTATAAATATAGCTATGCTTTGATTACCTTGATAGAGAAGCGATCTCGTTATGACAATGCAGCCCCTACCAACCGAATCCGATAACGCTATACAGACACAATCTAAGTCTCGATCCTGGAAAATCAAACTGCTTTATGATGGGGCTTGTCCCTTGTGTATGCGTGAAGTTAATTTTCTGCAAAAACGCGATGCAGGTCGTGGATTGATTAACTTTGTGGATATTGCCTGCGATCGCTACGATCCTGAAGAGAATGGTGGCATTGACTTTGCAACCGCGATGGGACGCATCCATGCCATTCGCGCTGATGGTGCGATTATCAAAAATGTCGAAGTCTTTCGTCAAATATACGAAACTCTGGGAATGGGTTGGATTTATGCTGCAACCAGATGGCCGCTGATTGGGCCTGGAGTTGATGCTTTGTATGGCATTTGGGCAGACTGGCGGCTGGCGCTGACTGGACGGTCAGATTTACAGACCCTGGTGCGATCGCGGCAGCAGCGACTTGATGCGAATGCTGAGGGGCGTTGTCGCTTGAATGATGAAGTTGCTTGAGACTGAGACGACAGAATTAAGCAAGTTAGAGGTCTTATTTGTCAAGCTTGGGGCTTGGTTATCCGCGCACTCCCAAATATGCTAAGTTAGATTCAGAACTTACATGCCTTGGAGTACCACAATGTTAGTCTCTGGCGAGCTCAAGCTTAACCCCGCAATTGAATACCCGAAAGAGGACTTTGAGCCAATGCCAGAAGGCGATAAACAGCGGCGTAATCTCAGCTATACGACCGAGGCACTAAGGCTATGGTTTAATCCGCAAGAGAATATCTATGTGTCTGGGAATCTGTTTATCCTTTATGAAGAAAACAAAACTGAGAAAAGGGTTGCACCAGATACATTTGTCGTGTTTGGCATGAGCAAGGAAGACCGAGTTAGTTACAAGATAGGGACTGAAGGTGGTAAAGCACCTGATTTTGTGTTGGAAATTACTTCTAAAGGAACGGTAACGAAAGATCGCGCCCAAAACCCATTAATCTATCTAGCTTTAGGCGTAAAGGAATATTTTCAGTACGATCCATCGGGAGACTATTTGAAACCACTGGCACTTCAGGGTATGCGTTTGGAGAAAGGGAAGTATGTAGCGATCGATGCTTCTCATTTGCCTGATAATGTCTTGTCATCACATAGTGAAGTATTAGGTTTAGACCTACGTCTGTATCCAAATAAAAAGTTCCGGTTCTTTGACCCCAAATCAAATCAGATCTTGCGCTCATATGAGGAAGCTGAACAGGACAGGATTCAAGCTGAGGCGATCGCTGACCAAGCAAATTTTGCTAGACAAGTAGCTGAGCAGGAAAAGCAGCAGGCTGAGGCGATCGCGGATCAAGAGCGTCAACAGAAAGAGAAACTGGCAGCTTACTTACGGTCTTTGGGTATCGATCCTGATGAAATTTAATACGAGTGTTAGATTGCGTGGTGTAGCCGATCGCCCTGTTAAATCAACAAAAACTACATATTTTTTGCCATAAGGTTAACAATTTCGAAAATTGTCGATAATTACAAGATTAAATGCGACTTTCGCCTAATAACAACTCAAATGAGAACACCGATCCAACTTCGCTACCTTTTGCCCCAACTTGCCTTAGCTGCAATAATCGTCAGCACCTTAGATGCCCCCTGCTTGCTTGCCCAGATATCAAGATCAACTAAACAGAACCTACCTATACTTCTCGCCCAAACCAGTGCTGAAGACTTTTACAATCAGGGTAATTCTCTGTTTCAACAAAAGCGCTATCAGAAGGCGATCGCTTCCTATGACAAGGCAATTCAACTAAAACCTGACTTTGTAAAGGCTTGGACCAATCGCGGCATTGCACTAGCAAAATTAAAGCGCTATCAGGAGGCACTAGCTTCATATGATAAGGTAATTCAACTAAAACCTGACTTTGCCAAGGCTTGGTACAATCGCGGCATTGCGCTAGCAGAATTAAGGCGCTATCAGGAGGCGCTGGCTTCCTATGACAAGGCAATTCAACTAAAATCTGACTTTGTCGAAGCTTTGTACAATCGCGGCGGGGTGCTATTAGATTTAAAGCGTTATCAGGAGGCGATCGCTTCCTATAACAAGGCAATTCAACTTAAACCTGACTATGCCGAGGCTTGGTACAGTCACGGTGTTGCGCTATTAAATTTAAAACGCGATCGGGAGGCGATCGCTTCAAATGACAAGGCAATTCAACTTAAACCTGACTATGCCGAGGCTTGGTACAATCGCGGTGTTGCGCTTTATGAGTTAAAA
>JANMRU010000391.1:0-5388 GCA_031388585.1 Pseudanabaena sp. SOY_30_concoct_251
GCGAGGATCTCCTCATTACCCCCTACTTTTGTGAGGGTTATCTTCTCAATCTTGATTTTACCAGAAGTTCGAACTAGGGGTTCAACTGTGTAACTAGTACTGTATTGATTGATGCCTCCATTGCCGCTAAGCTTTCCATCCTTAAATTCGGTGGTAATTTTGGTGTTTGGTAGAAGCGGGGGGCCCACACCTGCTTTAAGTATCCAATGACCTTCTAGGTCTGCATTAGTAGTAGTCATGAATGTGCTCCTTGGTATTGAGACATGATTTCTTGATGCTGATTTCTAGTCGTACTCCAAAAGGAGCGATCGCATTTCTGTATTGCGGTGAGCAGTTACGGGCATTTAATCCTCTTGCAATTTGTTAAACATTCTGTAAAGTCACAATCTCCTTCGAGTACCGCACAATTTAACGCTATTGGTAAATATTTGCTGAAACAATCCGTCTCACAATCTTGACTCGGAACCTCATCTCTGTTGGGCACTATGGCTGAGTCAATTTGTCTCGTGACAGGTTGAGCTTGGAATCGCTCTTACTTACTAAAGTTTTGTGTTATGTCGATTTCCTCTCCTGTAATCCCATCAAAGTAAACCGTCCATTTCCCATTCCCAACGCCGACCATATAAGCAAGATGAAATATTAACTTGTCGTCATCTAACTTCGGATAAACAACCAAATTTTTGTCCTCAATTTCTTCAATATCTTCAAGTCGTGTAACCTTATAAATCTGCTCATCACCACTAAGGCCAGAGTAGGTAAATTCACGCCCTATTAGTTGCTCAATCAAAATTTCTGGTTCAATACTCCCCTGTGCAGGTAAATCAACCAGAGGAATTAAGTTGCTTCTCATCGTCAATAATTTTCCATCTTTGCCTAATATAAAAGATAACTTTCCATAATTATTAGAAATTGAGAAGGGATAACTGGTTTGCTTATAAAAAGCACGGTAGAAGCTCCCACAAACTCCACCATCAAAACTATCAAGTATAATATCTTCAATATTCAGCAGGTTATCGTAAAAGCCTCCATAAAGTACAGTACGTAGATTAACAGTGAAGTTCTGCAGAATCTCTTTTGCTTTAACTCCATCTAATATGCCGTCTGTGGAGTTGAGGACAACGCGATCAGCAAGATCCTTTGGTAGCTCTCGCGGTGTATACAGAATTGGTTCAAAGTCAGGTTCGACCTCGGGCAAGTTATACTCCTTGAGGAAGAGTTGCCAAGCTTTTTCGGCTGCTTGCTGGCGTATTGGGTTCGCTTCAAGAATTGGTGGATAATTTTTCATCTTTTCCTATTTGTATGTAGCGATATAGCTCTTGATTTGGCATGTGATTACGGATGGCTGCGCGGATCTCTCTGTCCGCAGATTAGGAGTTGGAGTGTAGTCGTATGTGTAACCCCGGTAAATGAGTTCGATTTTGGGGCGATCCGTAGAATCAGATTCAAACTGGATTGGGGTAGGAACTTCGGAGGAGTTGCCGCAAAAGGATAGTTTCATGATTAAGACTCCTTGTGGGGTGATTGTTTATTAGAGGTATGGATAGTAGGGCTGAACCTCATATATTCATCAAACTCCACTTCTAACTGAGTTCCAGCCTGAGATGTACTGACTTATGACTGACTTATGACTGACTTATGACTAACTTTGCAAAGACTTTTGCGCTCTTATTTAAAATCAGGTGTTTTTCTGCTAGCATCCTTTAAAAGATCGCCGTTCGTGTTAGAAAGAAGTGCATGACTCAGAGTGGCCTTAAATCATCAGGATGATGATGCAACTTTGTAATTTGTGATTCAATAATATCGATCGCCTCATCCTCCCGTTCATCCACCACACCTTGTTTGAATTCTTGCTCTCGAACAGTTTTTACTCGACTCAAAGTTTCAGCAGCAGGTATATCGCCCAGCTCTTCGTCATATAGAGCAAACCAGGGGAATCCATACTGCATATAAGCTTGCGCTGTGATTGGCGTAGAAGATGGCTCCAGATCGGTTAACTCACGATACTGTTTGCTGTTAATGATATGCACAACGACCGAGCCGAAGTTTGCCAAATCCCAAGTGTCAAGACCATAAGGATCGGGATAGATTTTTTGGATCATCTTACCTCCTGCTCCCAAACCCATCTCTGCACCCATCGGTAGCGATGCGGCTAGACCTCTAGCATCAGGGCTACGCTCAGGAGGAGGTTGGTCAGGAAACCGTCCGGGTTTCGGCTCGTAGACTAAAATCTGAATTCCTCCAAACTCCTCAGCACCACTCACTTGTGCCTCTACCGTAAATCCTGAGCCTAGCGGCATTGCCACAAATTGGCGAATAAAGCTTTGACCGGCGTTGATCCCGTCAAGCCAGGGTTGGTTGGGGCAGACAATATAGTTTTGAGGCTGAGTGTGAAGTGCTTCATCCCATGCCTGTCCAGAGATTGCATTTACTTTACCAGTCGCAATTTTGACTGCATTGGGTTTCCACATTGCACCATCAAATCCTAACCATAAAGCTTCTCGCTGATACATAGAAATGAAATAACTGTTCTGGGATCGCCAAGCTGAAGGTGCCCACTCCCAGTAGTCCGCCACTGACTGAATTGGAAATGCACCAAGCCCTGGCGGTAGGGGATAGACGTTACTGTCATCTGGAATTCTCAACGTGCGTTGGAATGATACAGAAAATCTTTCACCAATGTGGATGCGATTGTTGCGTACAGTAACGTCTAGCATGGTAATTTCCTCACAGCGGAATAACCAGAACCATCCCTAGCTTGAGCTGTGTTGGATCGGGTCCGATCGTGTCTTGATTTGCTTCGTAAATCTTGCGCCATGCTACTTCGCTGCCATCCCCATAGAATTTTTGGGCGATCGCCGAGAGAAAGTCACCCGCTTGCACTGTATAGGTTTGCGCGGACGTCTCTCCCGTATCAGACAGAGGATATATTGTGCCCATGAACGCTTTGTCTGTTTCTGAAAGTTCTCTATTCCAGCCGACCTCAAAGCCATTCGTGGTTAACTCTTTTGGGACGGGATAGAGCATGATCGACTGTGTATCAAACTGGGAGAACTGGGTGACATCTTTGCTGTATTGAGCAAACAAATTGTTATCAACTCCTTCTTTGGTCCAGTTGTTTGGCGCTCCCATGTAGTAGCGATAGACTGCATCTCGGTTCCAGGGAATTCCAGCTTCTGGGTGTTGGTGTTCGTGAATACAGCCTAGCGCATGTCCAAACTCATGCAGCACCACTCTAGAGTACTCTTCATCAGATGTGTCTGGCTTAAGCCAACCGTAGTTCATTGTTGGTTGGTTTTTATTGATCGATAAAGCACCTGTGCCAATGTAAGACCAGGAGCCCCCCGGTTGACAGGAAATGCGAATCTCAGCATTGGGGTCGTTGCCAAACTCAAATTGAATATTGATATATTCGCTCCACTGGTGCGCGACTGCCTCGATTTTTTGTTGTATGGTCGGATCGCCATCTAAAAAGCAGACACGCAACGTTTGCCCCGTCTCCCACTTGCTGCTGCTGATAACCGCACCCCGTGAGTCGTCTTCTGGGTGAACATCCATGCAAACTTTGATCGATTCAAACGTATTTTCAGACATGGTAATCTCCTTATTGTTTAGTAGATGGTTGCTGGTCAACGAAAGTGCATTGAAGCGATCGGCTACGAAAAATCTGCTGGCGTGACATCATAGCCACCATACTCATCCACGTATTTCAGAATAGATGTGCCAAATTCATCGTTAACTGCGAGACCTTCAAGCAGGAGCTTTGCCACACCGTAAGGTCCAGATAAATGTGCGCCTGCGAGTAAGCCAGATAGGCTAATCGTGACGGTTTTCCCATCAAATGTCTTAACCTGACCGAGATAGCCATCAATAGATTGTCCTTGCTCTGCGAGTGCATCCTTGATGCAACTCAAGTTCAGAGCAAAAGCTTCTCGAATTGCGGTTTCTTGAACTTCAGGTGAACCTTGGAAGGCAGCTTTGCTATCAATACCGTGCTTGCCAGTCCATCTTCCTTGCCAATTGTTGCGGTCAGCACCGTGCATGTAGAAAGTCTCAGCTTGATAATAGCCAAGATCGATCAGCAGGGGCTCACCAAATTGGTATTTACCCATAAAACCGAGAGAGTTTTCGACTTGATACTGCTGAGGATCGCCATCTGGAACCCCCGCTTCAAAGGCACCCATCGCAGCTAACATTGCCTGGAAATTACCTTTGGAATTCCCTCCAGTGGAACCACCTGAGTCCTTAGGAGGAATCACCAGAACCATGCCCACTTGAAGCTGAGTGGGATCGGATCCAATCACTGCGTGATTTGCTGTATAAATCTTGCGCCACGCTGTTTCACTGCCATCCCCATAGAATTTTTGGGCGATCGCCGAGAGAAAGTCCCCCGCTTGTACGGTGTAAGTTTGACCTAGTAATGATGTCGAAACCATGAGTCGTTTTCCTTATTGATTCAGTTGTAAAATGAGTTGAACTTAGGGTTCATTAGGGCGAATTGGGCACTGATTTCGTTTATATAGCAATCCGACGTAAATCGTGAGGTCAGACTGCTATATTCATTTGAAAACTTCTGTAAGAAGGCAGATGCTGTTAGTACGCAGTTTGACCAATAACATTTCCTGAAGGGCTGTAGCGGCAAACAAGTCTCGCATTCCCATCACCACCGTCAACAACAGCACATCCTACTTGCGTAGTATCCTTCCAAACCATTTGAGTATAGTGACCAAAAGTTTTATAATTGCTTTGATTGATTACATCACGGTTATAAAACTTCTTTTCGTTACCAAAACTCTGAATCATTTGCATGAACGAATAATGGCCTGAAGTACCTTTCCAAATATTTTCTCCTTGACCAGAAACCCCACTGTGCTGGAATAATCTGTTGGAACTTAGGTGATTTGCCCACTCTTGGGCCTGAATCGCCAAAGTATCCGACCAAGTGAGGGGCGGAACACCGACTTGCGATCGGTATGAATTGTGGGCATTCAGGAACTCTTCAGCCATACTACCTCCACCGCCTGACGATGGAGTACCTTGTCCGACTTGTTTGAAAGATGAGATCATATCATTCCAGGTATTGGTGACCCAGGAATATTCACCTGGTGTAAGCCGAAAACTTTTCCCTTGGTAGTTTGCATCCTCAAAAAATTCCCAAGTACCAGAGTAAATCTTAATCGAGGATATTTCGTCGTTCCAAACATCTCCAACATAAGGAGAGTCCTGATCGATAGAACCTGATGTGGTTCCAGAGAAATTGGCATCTGTAAAGATTTCGACTGACATAATTAACGCTCCAGAATTTGATAAGTAGTCATTTTGGCTTTTTCAGACCAAAATTGAGTTTTGTTGAACATCGGGTTAGGCTTGATTGAACCTGATACATCGATC
>JANMRU010000323.1:0-4597 GCA_031388585.1 Pseudanabaena sp. SOY_30_concoct_251
ACTCTCGCAGAACGGCAGGTGAAGCTTCTTTGCCTGATTGTGCAAGTAAATAAGCTACTAAGCGTTTGTCTCCTGGTACATCTTCACGAGCTACGATTACGGCTTCTCTAACTGACTCATGACGGCTTAAAATCGTCTCAATTTCCCCTAGCTCGATGCGATAGCCGCGTACCTTGACCTGGAAGTCTACACGTCCCAGAAAATCAAGATTGCCATCCGCTCGATAGCTCACTAAATCGCCAGTTCGGTACAGGCGATCGCCTGGGTCTGTACTAAAGGGATTGGCGACAAATCTCTCCTGGGTTAACTCAGGTCGATTTAAATAACCACGAGCCACGCCTTTACCTCCAATGAATAATTCGCCTGCAACACCGACTGGCAATGGCTGCAGGTTCTTATCAAGAACGTATAACTCGGTGTTAGCGATCGGGCGACCAATGGGAACTACCCCATCAACTTGTTTGAGTGAATAGGTCGCAGACCAAATTGTCGTCTCCGTTGGCCCATACATGTTGTGGATTTGACCCGAAATTATCTGCTTAAGTTGGGTTGCTAAGGCTTCGGTAAAAGCCTCGCCGCCAACCATCATCGTTTGAATCTGGGCGATCGCTTTACGGTTAGTGGTATCTGCCACTAACAGGCTAGCCATTGATGGAGTACATTGTAAATGCGTCACCTGATGGCGCTGGATTAGATCGGCTACAGAATTGCTTGGCATATCGATTTGCGATTCGATTTGCGATAATTGACGATTGGCTTGGCTTCTGACCTCATTCAAGAGCGGCAACTGCGCAAGCACTGCCTCTGATTCCACACCATAGTCAATCAGGCAGGCAATTTCATCCACATCAATGCTTTTAATGCGATCGACTGTCTGCAAGCAGGTTTCCACTGCACCAAACAGCCCACTGGTCTTATAATAGCGCTCAAAGGAGAAATCAAGCACCTCATCCATATCCTGTTCGGATAGGTGGGACATTGAGAACTTACCACTATCATCGGTGGTCTTCTGCTTGAAGGTGGGGAAAGACCAGGCAGCAGATTTGATCAGATCCAGGGAACTCGCTAGATATTGACGCATCGGTTGACGCACGATTTCCTTCACCGAATCGTCGCTATGCCCAACAAATGTATGGATCATCAAGGTTACCGTTCCTTTGCCAGGATGATTATTTTCCTCCCATGCCTGACGGTAAATTGCAATTTTGGCAGCTAGCTCTTCCAAGCTTTGCCCCAGTAAATGGGTGAGCATATTAAAGCCCCCAGCTCCAGCCATTTGAAATGTTTCTGGATTACCCGCTGCAGTAACCCAAACGGGGAGTTTACTTTGAACGGGGCGAGGGAGAGTTCGAACATCCACACTTTCTCCCTTGCCGTTGGGATAGCTGACAGTTCCACCGCCCCATAGTGTCTGAACCTCCTTGATTTGCTGGAACATAATGTCCTTACGATTTTGAAAGGTTTCAGGTCGAAGGACAAAGTCATTGGGCTGCCAGCCTGCGGCAAATGAGATACCGACACGCCCACCAGATAGATTATCTACTACTGCCCAATCTTCAGCAATGCGTATAGCGCTATGTAACGGCGATACGCAGCTTCCGGCGCGAATCTGTATTTGCTTTGTAATTGTGGCGATCGCGGCACTAGTCACCGCAGAATTTGGGAATAGTCCACCAAACGCATGGAAGTGGCGTTCTGGAGTCCAAACAGCCTTAAATGCATTCTCATCGCCAAACTTTGCTCCTTCTATTAACAGGCGATACTTAGCTGCAGCATCTTCACCCGCCTCGTCACTAGAGAAGTAAAAGAGACTAAAATCGATGGACTTGTTGGCATTTTTTAATGGTACGGCGACAGCAGCAGCGAGATCGCGCTCAACTTTGGGATTGTAAATTACCACCTTAAATCCCCGTGCTAGCGTCCAGAACAACTCCAATATAGAAATATCAAAGGATAAACTGGTGACCGCCAACCATACTCGACCTAACTCATGATCGATGACGCTATCCATGCCCGTAAAAAAGTTGACCGCATTTCGATGTTCCACCATCACCCCTTTGGGGCGACCTGTAGAACCGGAAGTGTAGATTACGTAGCCTAGGTTCTCTGGCTTAACTCCACTGTCGAGGTTGGTTGCATCTTGTTGGGAAATCTGGTTCCACAGAGCATCAATGGGTACGATCCGAATATCATTCTCAACCGCAAGATTGAGGATTAGTCGCTGTTGCGTCAGAATAACTGGAGCTTGGGAATCTTGCAGCATAAATGCAATGCGATCGCTCGGAAAATCAGGATCTAGCGGCACATAAGCACCACCAGCCTTGTGAATTCCCAGTAAGCCAACCATCATCTCTAAAGATCGCTGCATGTAAAGGCCAACCATGACTTCAGGGCCGACTCCCTGCAAGCGCAGATAGCGAGCGACTTGATTCGCCTGTTCATTTAACTCTCGGTAGCTCAACTGCTGATCTTCAAAAACTAAGGCGATCGCATCAGGAGTGCGTGCAGCCTGAAGTTCAAATAACTCATGGATGCAGCGATCGCTGGGATAGGAAGTCTCTGTCTGATTCCACTCTGCCAATATGCGTTGCTTTTGCTGGATTCCTAGTAATGGCAATTTTTCTAGTGGTTGATCGGGATTCTCAACACAAGCAGCAATTAGATTTTGGAGTTGTTGAACAATCTCAGCGCTGTAAACGTCATCGATCGCGCCTGCATGGACCAGTTCTGGCGGGCTACCATCTTCGTAGGCCACGAACGCCATAGATGCACCTAGATGTTGCCAATCAAGTTGATCGGCACTTGTTACCAATGCGATCGCCACAGGAAGGGAATTATGCTGAGTGCGATCGCGCAGTTCGGGATACCGTCTCAGGAGGCTATATCTATAGCTACCATGACGCGATGCCTTGTCAAGCGCTGCTTCAAATCTTTCTTTAAATTCGCGGAATGACTGCTCAATTTCCGAGTTTGCGCGCACTTGAACGCGCAGAGGCACCCTTTGCGCAAAGATTTCAGGAGCAATGCTCCGCTGCGCATCGGTTTGCAATCCCAGGTCAAATTCCGACTCCATTGACAGTCGCGCACAGTAGGCCGCAAACATCATCAAAAGGGATTTTGACTCGACAGATTTTGCCAGTATCGAAATTGGATAGCGACGTATTGGGGTATCTTGTAACTGGCTTGATATCTCAACTGGCAAGTAGGGATGCAGAAAGGGAGAAAGTTGTATTAACTTTTCGAGCCATACTTGCTCGTGACGGCAGACAGCAGCATTGCGCTGGGTAATTGCATCTCTTACATGGGGATCGACTACGGGTAAAATATCGCCAACACGTACACCATACTCTTCGATTAAACTTTCTACAGTGATATCTTTACCATCCACTGTAGATAACCTACCCAACTGCACGGCCCCATCAACCGTAGCAATACATACTCCGTCTGCATCTATTCTTAGTATTTGTCCAGCAGAGCCATGAGTATCTAAAATCGAGCGCGCAGAGCCTACGACTATGACACCGCCTGGCATCCAGATTTTGGGTAGTCCTATTTGATTGCGAAGCGGGCCAAAGTCTAGCGCTTTAACTAGATTGCAGATATCTTGGCTGTGGACTGCAAATGATATGAGCGAGGCCGCTACAGGGCGATCGCTGGAGCCAAAATAACTCCGTTGCGACAAATCCTGTAGATAAGGCTCTACCCTATTCGCGCCTAGTTCCTGCACCAGTTCCGAGAAAGAGCTGATAGCAGCATCAAAGCAGCGAGTATTCAGGTTGAATACCGTATCATCTGGTAAGATTGGCACTGTTTTTTGTTTGAAGATACGTCCAGCATCTAGTTCTACTAAAACTTCATGCCAGGTAACAGCATGTTGGGTTTCGCCATTTAGCAGTGCCCAGGATGTAGCATACAAACCTGCATACTTGGGGAGGGGTGAGTCATGGTAGTTAATGGTTGCCTTACGCGCCCGTGCAATTACATCAGCTGGAATAATCCATTGAACATTATTAATACTGAAGAGATAATCGTATTCTGCGTTCAGCAGAGTTTCTTTGAAAACAGGTCGAGAGGAAGCGTGATCGATCCCGTGCTCCTTAGCCCAATCCTGCAATGAATTATCAGTTGAATAGACTCCTACTACCTGACATCCCTGCTGCAACAAAATATTTAAGCAACTCAAGGCCAGAATGCCATCTCCTACAACGAAACCGGAAAACCTTGAAGTATGCTTTTGTTCATCTTTAGTGTCCATCATCTTTAAATTTTTGGTTCCCCGAATTGTTGATTCGACATTATTCATGTTGCTATGGGATTGCATATCCCGCTGCATAGAAGCTGTGTGATAAGTATCTTTATAAATAAAATAAGTGAAAAAGTAGAGAAGATTTAGTTTGAGCTCAACTATTTCTTGCTGTTGCAATACTTTTCAGGAATCATAAGATTAATGAATCGGTATGCTTTGTACTTTGCTTAGAGTCTTTTTTACCTATCTATTCATGCGGTGATGTATTGACGAATATTATCAGCAATTTTTTGGCTTGCCCCATCCGCTGCAACTATCTCAATCTGCTCTGATTGACCAACTCCTATTCCC
>JANMRU010000454.1:0-3527 GCA_031388585.1 Pseudanabaena sp. SOY_30_concoct_251
GGCAAACTCTAGAATCTTTTGGCGTTCCTCCTCACGATCTTTGAGTATCCATCGTCCCTCGGCAGTCGAGGCATGAACACGATCAATCAGTTTGCAAACTTCGGCGGCAACAACATGAACTAATGCCTCACCTTGAAAACTAGGATCAGCTTTGAGGATTGTGGTGGAAGCAACATCAATCGGTTTGAGAACTGCATTTGCTTTAGGATTGTAAGACTTATTCGCACGATAGAACTCACGATAAAGTTCGGTTAGCTTTTGGGGATGATTCAAGGGTGATTGCTCCTGTATATCTAGTTTAATGGAATCTGTCATATCTGGTTGATATTTCACATAAGGATCGAAACAAGGATAGAAGTCGTAGGTATAGAGTTGAGTTTTGGCGATGCTAGGCGCATCAACCTTTGCATTGCGTACCCATTTATTGAGATAAGCAAACACATATAGCGGACTAGTTTCAAAATCTTTAGCTAGTTCTGTTAATCTCCCCCAATTCGCATCGTAACCGCCTTTACTTTGTTTAGCATTAACATCAAGATGGATTGCATAGGCGGCAGTTAGCTTATTAAGTGGTGCAGGATGCTCTGCACCATTTGCATCTTTCCAACCGTCGAGAATGTAATCTAAACGGAAGCGATCGCCACCAGTCAGCACTCGAAATGCATGGGGAGCGCTATCGAGAAATACGGTTTCCTCAAATTCTATGCCATCGATAAATGGTGGCACAGGTGATTCGGAAACAACGGTTTTTACGTCTAGAATCATTGGGAAAGCCAAGGCTAACCAACTCGGCATCACCCATGATTCTATATCTGTAGAATCTCGACCTGGTGGCATCGCCATGAAATAGAAGGTCATGGGCTGATCTTCGGGATAATGCATCTTAAAGGTGCGATCTTTGCCTGCCGCGATCGCCTCATCTAGCAAGAAAGCATCAGCACTTTGATAGTTCTCTGAGCTAAAGTCAGCCTGTAAATCCTTGGACACAAAATGATTGCGGAGACTAGTATCAAAACGAGTCTGGGCAATATTCATATAAGCCTTTTGCAAGAACTTATTGGTTTCAGGTGTGAAGTAATAAGTTGGATAGAAATAGAGGTAGCGATACTTACCCTCTTCAAAGGATTTCCCAACTGCTTGCGTTTGATTCATCAGAATTTGCCGCAGCATAATCTCAATACTGGCAATGCTAGAGATATTGCGCTTTGCGTTCGAGCCGCCCAGCATTTGCTTGTTTGTATATACTTGCGGCGTGAACAACACTGATGATTCCATTTGTTCCGTCACCGTGTAAGGCGAATGGGAAATCGAGCAGATAGCTTGTTTGCCGCGTCCAGACTTTTTAGCAGCATTATAAAAACTTAGCTCCTTTAAGAACATATCCGCTTGACCGGAAGTGAGAGGCTCTTCTTTTTGACTAGGTAGCATGACTACGCGATCGCACCAATCTTTTAAGTCTTGCCAAGCATCAGGTAATTGATACTGCTCACAAATTGGTTTAATCAGTTCAATCAAATGTTCGATTAATTGATTGCCAATCTCACGCACATCTTCTAAACCTGAATTTAGTTCTAGATATTTTGCTGCGATGAAATACCATTCATAGGCAATCCCACCAGTATCCTTGAGTTGCTGAAGTTCCACAATCTGCGATCTGTAATCAGCTAAGCCCAGAAAGTTGAGTGCTATATCAGTAAGATTAAGTTCGCGAGGTTCTGCTAAAGTCTTCTTATTCTCTTTCCAGAGTTTTTTAACTTTATCAAAGTATTCTTGCCAAAGCTTATTTGCAACTAAAGCGCCTAATTCTGCAAGATGATCGATGCGAACGTCATCTTTAAAATTAATCTTGACTTCATCGGAAAGAGATCCCTTTGCTTGGAATTTGGCCAGATTGGTTGCCTTGTCTAAAGCCTTGCTAGTCTTGATTTTGTTCATGACTACACCAACCGAAAAGCGCATAAAACTCTCAAGGTCAAAGAAAAGATTATAGAAATCAGCATATTTCATACCCACATTGCCACGACTAAAACCAACTTGCCGATCACTTAATTGGTCAGCACAGAGCTTTTTGATTTTATTAACAACGCGATCGCTTAATCCTTTCATTTGTACCGGAGGTGCATCACGTAAAGTGAGATAGATTACTCCTGTCGGTAAATACAAAAGGGGTTCGTAATATTCGCAGTCATCAGTATTGAGGCTGACATGAGCATCCATCAAGGCGTTATTAGTCACATTTGTGAGTACACCACGATTTTCAGAGATGCTGTGATAAGTAAATTGTAAAAGTCCATCGCTCAAACTATGAATTAATTCTTTTAGCCTTGTTTGTTCTGCATCTTGCGGGTGTTTAACAATCGAAGCAAGAGAGTCAGCTAGACAAGTTAAGTCAGATAAGGTACGCAAGACGCGATCGCGTAATTGTGGATTAAGTCCATATTCCGAGAAATTCCAATTTGTATCCCAGCGTCGTTGGGCATTATAGGCAACACAGAGCAAATCATCGATATATTCCAAACAGGTGTCAGCATTCTCAGGATCGAGAAACCGATCTAGTCCTAACTGTCTCACTTTTTGAGTGATAATTTGGTGATGTTCTACAAGTGATAACTTTCGACAATCACTTGGCACATCAGGGAATTTCTCAAAATCATGCAGAATAAAACCTGCAACCACAATTCTGCGTTCAAATTCTTTAACAACTCTTCTAACTGTTGTGTCTAATCGCTCTAACCTTTGCTCGATCAGATTGGCAGGGAACAATCCATTGAGTAAGTGTGTACCCAAAGACTGATCCGCAGCATTATCACGCCTGACTTTTGCTTTGCCGGCCGCTTCATTTTGGCGATCGAGTTCATCAAAAAACTTACCGCCCTTCGCAGTCACGCCAACAACTACAGGTAAAAGCTTAGGAAGAACATATTCCGCAAAGTCTGCCATCACGCGATCATCTGGATTTTGAGCAGCGATCGCCTCACGCATTAACTTCAAGGTCAGCAATTCTTGCTTCGTTTCAATCGTGCGATCGCTCGTTTCACTAAAGCCTAGATCGTCATCTAACAAAAAATCATCATCATCACTGGTCAAAACTTCAGACATCATTAACCTCTAGTAAATCTACAAATTCTGAAACCTGTTCTACATAAATTGGATATTTTTCTAGAGCAACTCTGTCATACCCTTAACCTCTGTAGTTCAATCCCAAGCTTTTCTCGTTCTTCTCTGCGAATCTTTTTTACCTCATCAGGAGTCTTTAGAGATCTTTTAATGAAAGCATCATATTCTCCTGACTCTCTCTCATATATCAACTTCCCATCACGAGCGATAATGTGAGCAAATATCTCAGAGCATTTATTCAAATCCACAATGTCAACTTTTCCGCTGGGAAGTCCAAAGATATCTTCCAACTTTGAATACAAGCTAAACCAAGATAGTCCATTTCTCTTGGAAACTTCATACATCTCTCGATCGTAGAGTAAAGCAAAGTCATAATCGCTATCTTCATGAGCTTTTCCCTTAGCTCTAGA
>JANMRU010000456.1:0-15095 GCA_031388585.1 Pseudanabaena sp. SOY_30_concoct_251
AGTACGTTTGTCCGTAGTCTAGAGGCAGAAGAGTACCTTCAATGCAGTAGCGATCACCTCATTGCGCACATTCCATTTTGGCAATATGGAATACACTATCGAGATATGCGAAAACCCAGCAGTAGTAAGGCTGATTATCGATGGAATGTAAAAGCGATCGATGAATGGTTTAATACTCCACCTGAGCTACGGACTCACAAAATTAGTCCCCAAATTAGTCCCATTGGAAAAATATAATTCAAGAAACCTTATCTAATAAGAATGATAATTACTTGCATCATGGTCTCATAATCCGTAGGTCCCGCGTTCAAATCACGGTCCTGCTATTAGGTTCCAGGAATTAGTGAGTGAATTCAGGATTCCCTAGCGCTAAGTCTAGGTTGCGTTGAGCGTCTGCCAAGGCATCGGCAGGGGTTTTCTTTTGCAACAAAGTTGCCTCGATCGCGCGACCAACACTTTCAGAAATACGTGGATAGTCAGGTGAAAGTGGACGCGATTTGGCTACTTGCATTTGCTTGAGAAAAATCTTGATCGCAGGATGCTGAGCGATATATTTCGCATAGGCAGAACTTCGCTGCGAGTCTAAGTTAATCGGTAAATAACCTGTCTGCTTAGCCCATTCTGTTTGGAATTCTTCGCCAATTACAAATTCCGCAAATTTCCAGGCGGCAGCCTCTTTTTCAGGCGTACTTTTAAACAGAAATAGATTCTCACCGCCAATCGTGGTGGCGGGGTAGCGATCTTGGGGAATTGGCATCACATCAAAGTCAATCTTTTTCTGAGTCATATAGCGCAATGCCCAAGAGCCACTAATTTGCATGGCAACTTTACCCGACACAAAGTTATCTTCTTCGTAACCCCGCTCTGGCTGTGACAAGACTGCCGAATCATTTTTGATTAGATCTTGCCATAGTTGCAGCGCTCTCTGCGCTTCGGGTGTAGCTAATTGCGGTCTATTATCCTTAATCAGTTCGCCGCCTGCACTCCAGAGAAATGGAGTCCAAATAAATACAGCGAATTCGCCTTTGCCCAGCGGTAAAAAGATGCCGCGTTGGTCGATGCGCCCATCACTATCTTTATCTATAGTTAATTTCTGTGTCACCTCTCGCAATTCTGCCCAGGTTTGGGGCAATTTCTCGATACCCGCAGCTTTAAATAGGCTGGGGCGATAGAAAATGCCAATATTGTTGGTAGCAAATGGTACCGACCAGGTGCGATCTCGCCACTGCATTGTTGGTAAAAGGGCTGGATCGATGCGATCGCGCAGGGGAGATTTGGCCAGTAGATCGTCCAAGGGGCGCAACGCATTAAGTTCTACCAATCGCCCAGTGAGAGTGGATGCGTACCAAAGCAAATCGGGTGCCGCATTCCCCACTACCGCCGACAGAATCTTGGGAATTTGCTGGTCGCTTTGTCCCGCATATATGGACTCCACGAAGATATCGTTTTGGCTGCGATTAAACTTATCGACTAGTTTCTGGAGTACTTCGCGATTGGTAGGAGGGTTAATGCCCTGCCAAAGTGTGATGTGGGTTTTGAGGTCGCTGCGGCCAAAAGCATCCCGATCGCGAAGCGTTTCCGCAGGAAATAGGTAATCGCCACTACAGCTAACCACACCTAAGCTCATACTTAGTAGAAGTAATAATATTCCTACTTTCTGCCAGAACTTTCTTCTCATGTGAAACTATTTTCAGACTGAGTTCTTCTAAGGGCTTTTGTCCCAAACAGCTTTATGCAGCTTAGTATCCTGCATCATCGCTCCTTCAAGAATTGCGCCTTGCAAATACGCCCAACTGAGGTCAGCCCCCCTAAGATCGCTATGACTCAAGTCAGCCTTGCGCAGGTCGGCTCCCTTGAGGTTAGCTTTGCGCAAGTTAGCTTTATGTAGGTCTGTCCCTTTGAGATCGGCTCCGCTAAGATCGGCTCCTACAAGATTAGCTCTTGTCAGCTTAGCCGCAGCCAAATTAGCTTTGTATAGCCTAGCCCAACTCAAATTGATTTTATGTAGTTCTACATTGCTGAGATTGGCACCACTAAGATCTATTGAAGGAAAGTCTCTTCTCCCAGATCTGTATAAAGACAAGAAATCACTGGTTTCCATGCGTTTATTATTCGGGTGGCGATCGCCCTACATCCTCTGCTGTTATCAGTTATCTATCGGTTACTTTATCTTGTTGCGATCGGTTTAGCTCTCCTCATAGGCATCAAGATCCATCGCCGCAGAACCTCCTCTTTCCAGCTCTACTAATAATTTTCCTAGCTGCCGCCATACAAAATAGGAACTGCCAATTGTTAGCGGCACAGCTACTTCATAGGCCAAACCTGGTGGAAATCCAAATATTTCTAATCCTGAAGAAAGAAATACGCCAATAGATATGGCAATCCCTGCATAAGGTAGTTTAATCGCTATACCTTTAAGGTTGAGAAGTGTACGCGATGAGCGACTTTTAGCCCATTCTTGCGCTAAAAGTCTAAGGTTTGTCTCAAATGCTTTTCCGCATACTAAACCAGCGATCAGCGAAGCCATAAATAGAAAATAAGGTGGATTAGCGGGAAAATAGTAAGAGATTTCGGATTCCATTTTGTTATTCCAATAAATTTTGATTGATTGTGTTGTTGGGAATTAGCTTTTGGCTTTTGGCTTGGGGAGAGCTGCTTAGCATTACATTTTAGTTTTTACGGTTCAACATTTGTCTACAATAGCCACCACATCAGCCCAATACCTAAAATTGCTCCTACTAAAACCTGGATTGGAGTATGCCCCAGTAATTCTTTGAGTGGGTCAATCTCATTATCATCTTCAAATACTTCCTCAACGATTTGATTGATTACTTTGGCTTGCTTGCCAGCAGCGAGCCTGATCCCAGCGGCATCGTACATGACAATAAAGGCAAAAACTGAAGCGATCGCAAATTGGGGGCTATCCCAACCTTGCGTCCTGGCAATACCTACGGCTAAACCCGCCACTAAAGCTGAGTGCGAGCTTGGCATTCCACCAGTTTCGACCAAGACCTGGAGTTTGATTTGTCTTGTCTGAATAAATATAATTAGTAGCTTCAATAATTGGGCTGTGAGACTTGCGGCTAGGGCGATCAGTAATACCCTGTTATCGATGAGTTCCTTGAAGGAGTGCATATTTTTTGCTTAGCGATCGCGTGCCGTAATGTAATCTGCTAGAGCCATAAGCGGGGTAGCGGCACTACCAAAACTTTGTAGTTCTGATTTGGCTACATCGACCAGTTGCTGGGCTTTTAGTTGCGATGTCTCTATTCCCCACAAGCTAGGATAAGTAACCTTCTGGGCTGCAACATCTTTGCCAGCAGTTTTACCCAGTTGCTCATCCGTAGCAGTGATATCGAGAATATCATCAATAATCTGAAATGCCAGACCAATATTCTGAGCGTAGGTAGATAGTTTCGCTAAATCTGATGCTGATGCACCAGCTAGAACTGCTCCACAAGTTACGGATGCTTCTAATAGTGCTGCTGTTTTGTGCATGTGAATGAATGTGAGGGTTTCTGCGGTAGTATCGGTTTTGCCTTCGCATTCAAGATCGACTACTTGCCCACCCACTAAACCAGTAGCAGCGATCGCATGGCCAAGCCGCCTCACAACATCAATAATGCGATCGGCCTCTACGCCCTTTGTTTGGCTGGCAATGAATTCAAAGGCGTAGGCTAGCAAGGCATCCCCCGCCAAAATGGCAATATCTTCGCCGTATACCTTATGGTTGGTGAGTTTACCGCGACGATAATCATCATTGTCCATTGCTGGCAAGTCATCGTGGATCAATGACATCGTGTGTACCATTTCCATTGCGCAGGCAGTAGGCATGGAAATTCTGGTAGCTTCAGCCCGGCGGGACGCATCCCCCTGGACATCACCACAAATTAACTCGCAGGCAGCCAGGCACAAAATTGGACGCAACCGCTTACCGCCAGCTAGCAGCGAATAGCGCATCGCCTCGTACACCTTTTCGGGATAGACAACTGTAATGGAAGCGTCTAGAGCCGCCTCTACGTCAACCTTAGCGGTTTTGAGGTAGGTTTCCAGATCAAAGGTATTAATTGATGGATCAATTGTATGCTGTGCCATATCGTTGACAATAACTCCAAATAGTATTGTGCAACAACATGGTCACTGTCATTGGTCCAACCCCACCAGGAACAGGAGTAATATGGGCAGCAACTTGACTTACACCCTCAAAATCCACGTCGCCAACTAGACGTGAATTGCCTTCATAGTCAGTAATGCGATTGATCCCCACATCAATCACAGCCGCACCTGGTTTTACCATATCGCGGGTGACCAATTCTGGCTTGCCAACGGCTGCGACTAAGATATCTGCACTTAGCGCGATCGCTTTTAGATCTTCAGTACGGGAATGCGCCATAATCACCGTGGCATTTGCCTGTAGCAGCATCATGGCCACAGGTTTACCTACCAAAATACTGCGCCCAATTACTACAGCTGTCTTACCAGCAATTTCTATATTGGCAGTTTGTAGTAGCTTCATCACGCCAGCAGGCGTGCAACTTTGCAAACCTATTTCCCCTCGCATCAGCTTACCCATGTTGAAGGGATGCAGACCGTCTGCGTCTTTATCAGGATGAATCTGGTTAAGTAGGGCGATCGCATCTAAACGATCTGGCAATGGCAATTGCACCAAAATACCATCGACGCGATCGTCCTGGTTTAGCTGGGCGATCGCCTGTTCGAGTTCGGCTTGCGTCACAGTGGTGGGAAAGTGTTGCCCAAAAGATTGCATACCGATCCGCTGGCAAGCTAGTTCTTTGTTTTTGACATAGGCAGCACTAGCAGGGTTGTCTCCCACCATCAGCACTGCTAAGCCTGGTGCGCGTCCAAATTGCTCTTGCCACTGGGCAATGCGATCGGCCATCTCGGCCTGCATTTGTTTAGCAAGGGCTTTGCCATCAATAATTTGTGCAGAAGTCATGCCTAGCTCCGATCCTCTAACTCATATTTTTGTTGCATCTCTTGGATGAAGTCTTCAATAGGTATAGTTTGCCAAGCATCGATTTCTTCAAATCCTTGCTGTATATTTGCAACTATTGTCATAAGCCCTTCGCCAGCATTTTATTTTTAATGATACTAAAGTTCCTTACTTTGCATCTACTGCTGTACTTAAAGCTGATGGTGCTAGCAAAGATGGTAATAGGCTATTCCAGAAAGATAGATCCTTCCATTTATTTGAAGTTGTATTTGCAAGATTGCTTACAACTGCCTGGTGATGAATCGCTAGTTCAGCTTCGGCATTGATTTTTGTGAATGCTACTTCCCGTCGCAACATCTCCACTAAAGCAAGTAGCATCGCCAAACCATCGGAGACCGCCCGATTAGCCAGAGGTAAATCGAGGATCAGATTTGGTGCTTGCGCACCGCCTGTCCACAGGAAACCCCAGGCACATGGTCTACCAGAACTGAACAAAGCCATGATGTTCCTAGTTTCTAAGCCTGTGGGGGTTTTACCAAGAAATAAATGTTGAATCTTAGTAACGGCGATCGCCAGGGTTCCTAGGATATAAGGACTGGACATGGGGGTAAATGCCTGCTCTGTTAACTTCAGCATTGCATTAGCGATGATTTCGATCGCTAATGCTCTAATTTCGCTAAAAGAACGAACATTGATGATATCGTGCCACCTTTGCTCTAAAAGCGTTTCAATATCGACTTTTAAAGCATCAACACCTCGAATATCTAATTTCATACTGTGGTGAACCTCAGGATCGTAGCCAAAGACTGAAGTAGGATAAATAGTTTCGATTCCCAAATCACGTTTCCACTGATCGATCACGCGCTCTAAAACCAGAGGCTGCCACTTGTCATATTCATCAATTTTGTTAAATACCACAAACACATGAGTACACTGTCGCCTTAGATCGTCCAAATGCTGCTTCTGTCTGGCATCCGAAGAGCCATCTACGACTAAGATGCCAACGTCCACCCTTTCCAGAAATTTGCGTGTAATTCTGCTGTTGTCAACACGAACATCATCTAACCCAGGCGAATCAATCAACCGTACACGATCGTTGAGTCGAAGACACTCTACTTGTTGTGTCACACCAGATTCGGCTCTAACTTTAAATAGGGAATTTTTTCTTGCTTTACACAATAAAGCATTGATTAGGGAGCTTTTACCCGAACTAACTCTGCCAATTACAATTATATTTAAGGTGTCCTGGTGGTCTTGAATCTCTTCTTCAAACCTGGCATTGCTTCCTTCAAAAAAAGCACCTGAAATTTTGTGATTCAATTGCTGGGGCATAACTAAAAACATTACTACTGGAATATAGCTTGGGCGAGTCAGACTATATTTTAGGCTGAATGGCACGATTTTAAAGGTTGAGCTTATACCTAACGCAAATTTTTGACTAGAAGTTAGGAGCGATCGCAGAGCCTTAAGCCTGTCTTATTCTTCAATTACTGCATATGCTCAGAAGCAAACAGGATAGACTGGGAAATTTAAGATAGCATTCCCCCTCTATGAAACTAACGGAATCAGTTTTGTCGCAAATGCCTGATGATACGATCGCACAGTTACAGCGCCTAGACAAGTTCTGGTCAGCATATCGGTCTGGGAATCAACAAATCCCAACAGTGGTACAGCAGAATACAGAATCTTTAAATGATACAGACTGCGATGTGCTGGTTTGCGGTGGTACGCTTGGTATTTTTATTGGCTGTGCTTTAGCAGTGCGAGGTTGGCGAGTCACAGTTTTAGAACAAGGGATTTTGCGCGGTAGAGAACAGGAATGGAATATCTCTCGGCAGGAATTAGACGCTTTTCTGGAATTGGGATTACTAACAAACCAAGAATTAGAGACAGCGATCGCCACGGAATACAATCCTGGCAGAGTCAGCTTCCTCGGTGGTGAGGACTTATGGGTAAGGGATGTCCTCAATATTGGGGTCGATCCAGTATTTCTCTTGGCAACCTTGAAGCGCAAATTTCTAGACTGTGGTGGCAAACTCCTGGAAAAAACAGGATTTAAAGCGGCATTTGTGCATCCCAATGGTATCTGCGTAGAAGTAGAACAGCAGGATGGCTCAGTTAAGATTAAAGCGCGATTGCTTCTAGATGTGATGGGACATTTTAGTGCGATCGCCCGTCAAGCCAGAATCGATACTAATCAAGGTCAAAAGCCAGATGGAGTCTGCATGGTAGTCGGCAGTTGCGCGCAGGGTCTGCCACAGCATGAGTTTGGCGATCTAATCGCGACATTTACGCCGATTCAGAACCAATGCCAATATTTTTGGGAAGCTTTCCCAGCCAGAGACGGCAGAACTACATATATGTTTACCTATGCCGATGCCGATCCCCAGCGTCCCAGCTTCTCAGCTCTATGGGAAGATTATCTATCATTACTACCCCAATATCAGAATATTGAATTAGGTGAATTGAAATTTCTGCGCACCTTATTTGGATTCTTCCCATCCTATCGCTCCTCTCCACTGCAAACGGCATGGGATCGAATTTTGCAGGTGGGAGATAGTAGCGGTAGCCAGTCACCTCTAAGCTTTGGTGGCTTTGGTTCGCTGGTGCGCCACCTTGTGCGTCTAACCAATGGCATAGACGCGGCTATGAGTAGTAATAGCCTCGATCGCAATGCTCTCCGCCTCCTGCAACCATATCAGCCCAATTTATCCGTGACATGGCTATTCCAAAAGGCAATGAGCGTGGGGATAAATCAGAAAGTCGAAGCCGATCGAATTAATTACATACTCTCAATCGTATTTCAATGTATGCAACAACTGGGCGATCCTGTACTTAAGCCATTCCTCCAAGATGTAGTGCAGTTCCCAGCGCTATCGCAAACGATGCTCAAAATGGCGATCGCCGATCCTGTGCTCGTCAGAAAAGTAATTCAGCAGGTCGGTGCGATCGCGCTTTTAGATTGGATGCGCCATTACCTAAATTTGGGCGCATACAGTCTTTTGGATAGCTGTGGCAAAGCACTAAGTCCAATTTTGCCGAATTTGATTCCTGAGCAACAGTTTTTTTGGCAGTGTCAGTTGAATAGCTGGAGATATGGCTCTGGTGGGGATTACGGCGATCCAGGTCATACCTTGTGACGAAGGTCACAACTCAATGGTTATTGCGATCGCAGGCATATCGATTGCTGGCGGTTAAATTAGTCTCATCGGCAAAGAAAACCCCAAGCAATTTCAAAGGAGTCTAAAAATGAAAAACCTCACACGTCTAGCAATTTTATTAGCTGCTGTAATTGGATTTACGTCTGCCAAACCAGTAGAAGCTAACCCACACCATGGCCATAATAATCATCATGTAACTCGTTATTATGCGCCAAAACCAACCTACCACTATGTCAAACGGCACCACTACTACTATCCCAAGCACCATTCCTACTATTACTATCCCAAGCAATATTCCACTTATCGCGTTAAGTACTACCGCTAATAAGCTATTGAGTTTAAAGCCCTCGCGATCAGTCGCGAGGGCTTTGCTTTTCGAGAAATAGTTGTGTTGCTCCAAACTCTAACTTTTGTTGTTCTTTAAAATTGGCGATCGTTTGAGTGAATGTTTGTTCTGGACTTGCTTTAATCTCAGGTTTAGCGGCCTCTGTACCACCAGAAATCCAATCGAGGGCTGACTTTACATTTTCCACAGGAGTTACTGTGACATCTCTCCCAAATCGCAAAAACTCCATACTACCGCTGCTGAGGGATGAACTGGTTGGTCGCATTTCGTGTAAGGTCTGTTGCGATAAAGGTATACCACTAGAATTTGAACTGCGTTCGCCAATGACGATTTGGGCATAAACACTTGGTGGTATCAGAGTCAAACAAACTGCTGTAACTCCTCCACTGGCAATTATTAACAACGAATTGGTGGGCATTACTTATCTTCTCCCAGGTGATTCGGTTTTCGATCTATTTTACGTGAGTTTTGCAAAGCCTAATGCGCGATCGCACAGCGTTTATATAAAAAGACCTATCCCAGGACAGAAAAGTGCCCTCTATCAGGAAAACCTTAACTTAAATTCAAATTCAGCCAAAACCTATTAATTCGTATATTTTGCTACTCCTCCAAAATCCCTTTACGTGTATGAACATCTCAATCAATATAATCTCCATTGTTTTAAACAAAGAAACGAACTCCCTAGAGAATTCGTTTCTTTGTTTAAAAATTGCGAGCGCCTAGCTAATCAGCAGCTATAGCCAGCACCTAGATCGTATTGACAGATTTTAATTGGGGGTGTGGGGGCAATGCCCCCACGGAGGGGTTCTACCCCTCCACCCCGTCCTAACCTAATCAGCAGCTTATTTAGGCAACTGGGTGGAAATAAAATGCTAAACCCAAGATCGTATATGTAGCAAGCAGTAGCATTCCTTCTAACCAGTTAGACTTGCCATCGGAACTAATAGAGTTAGCAAGCAGCACCGCTACTGCCACTGCCACTAGCTCAAATGGACTGAAATTTAAATCCATCGGCTGCCCCATTAGCCATCCTGCCAAAACCAGAACTGGCGCAACAAACAACGCAATCTGCATACTGGAACCAACGGCAACAGATACAGATAACTCCATCTTGTTTTTCAAGGCAACTGTCACAGCGGTTGTATGTTCCGCAGCGTTACCAATCACTGGCAAGAGGATAACGCCCGTAAACAAAGCAGTTAACCCTAGCTTTGAAGTAGCTTCTTCAAGAGTGCCAACCAATAATTCTGACTCAACTGCAACTAATAGTGTCACACCTAGCAGTACACCTATCCAAAGCTTTAGGTTGATCTTCTCTTCTGGGTGTGAAGATGTACCTCCTTCCTCTTCAAGGTCAGATACGCCAACATCATAAAGATAGCTGTGAGTCTTCATTGAAAATAGCAATGTCGCCCCGTAAACTAGTATCAGAACGATCGCTACTGCAACTGACAGTCTCTGTACGATTGCTTCAGGAATACCACTTGATGTGAAGTTTACCGCCGTCGGCAACAAAATCGATACAACAGCTAAGTTCATTACCGAAGCATTAACTCTTGCAAACAGCGGTTGAAAATCTTGCTCCTTATAGCGCAAGCCACCTAAAAACATTGCTAAACCCATCACCAGCAATAAATTGCCAATAATCGAGCCTGTAATCGTAGCTTTTACCACACCAACCAGGCCAGCATTAAGCGCAACTAGGGCGATAATTAGCTCTGTAGCATTACCAAATGTGGCATTCATCAGGCCACCCCAGGAAGGACCCAGCACAACAGCAATTTCTTCCGTTGCGGTACTCAGCCAACCAGCTAAAGGCAAGATCGCCAGTGCCGCAGTTGTGAATACGAATAAAGACCCCCAGCCGAGAAAGTGGGCAGCGATCGAGAGTGGCACAAACCCTAGTAACCCATAGGAAAAAATATTCTTAAAGCTCATATTTATGGCGATCGCCTTTTAGGAGTACGTTTGGTGGTAAGTTCACCTTGTTGAAGAAGTTCTTTGAGGCTAGGATTCTGAAAAACGGTCCGCGTATCCGCCATCAGCTTATCGCCCCAGAGGTTTTCCTTAAGAAAATCTATCCTGCCATAGCGAGGATCGATCTTAAGCGCGTCTTCGGTCATCTTTAGGCCCTTGGTGCGATCGCCTTTCGTATATATAGCAACGGCTAGCGCTAATTTTGCCTCCGCTGGTTTATCTTCGGTGGCCTCAGCTTGAGTTATTGCTGTTTCCCAAAACTTGATCGCTTTATCAGGATTTCCCCGCTCGTACTCTACTAGCCCAATATTGTTAGTTGCAGCCCAGAATTTTTTTTCAATTTCGACGACGCGAGTAAATTCAGCGATCGCCTCGTCGTAGCGTTTAGCAAGGTAATAAGCATTACCTAAATCGAAAATTGCCGTTGGTTCCTTGGGGGCGATCGCCAGTCCTTGCTTAATTTTTTGGATGGCGGGATTGTAGTCCCCTTTCCGCAGATAGGCGGAGCCAAGACTAAATAAAATTGCAGGATTATCTTTCTTGAGATTATGCGCAGTGGTGAGGTTGGCGATCGCCTTAGGATAGTCCTCTTTGCGCAGATAAAGACTGCCCAGAACTGCTTGAGTTTGGTAGGTTTGGGGTGCTAGCTGCACCGCTAAACGAGCCCGAGGTAGGGCTAAATCGTACTGCTCGAACTGAGCAAGTTGTGCTGCGTCTCTAGCGAGGGCTAAACCCTGTTCTTCCAAATTACCAAAATTCAACTTAACAGCGTGAGGCACAAGGGCTTGTGCGTTTACAGGCATAACCCCACAGCCAAGAGCAATTAAGATTGCAGTGAGATAAGAATGATGTCGCACAGTATTGATCCCCAAAACGCTGGTTAATTTATCGAAAGTCATATTGCCGATCTGAACAATTGGGCTAAAAGCGAATAATCTAGATAATGCTTTAGTTCAGCTCTTATAGCAATCCTATATGAATTGTAAGTTGAGGGTGGAAACCCTTCACCCCTAAACAAATAAAAACTGATTGCTACAGTATAAGCTCACTTTTTAAAGCACCCTGCCCAAAACTATAGCCCTGTTAGCTGGGTTAAGATTAAATCGGTGGTATGGCAAGTGCCAAATACTCAAAGAAATAATTATTAAACTTGTAGCACATGACTCCTGAATCTATTAAAGACAAAATTGTGGCGATCGCCTCGAAGCGGAACTCTTTAGTAAAACTCTCCCTGCAAAGCGATCTTGGTAATTTGCGCATAGACGTTGTCCAAGCACTTGAAGAGATAGACGATCTGCTACAAGAGTTTAGAAATACTTTTCCTGATTGCCCCATTGATTAAATAGAGACTTAATTAAGGAGAAATAACACATGAACCCGTTTGGTGGCATTGTCCAGAAAGCATTTTACCTAGGATTAGGCTTGGCATCTTTTGCTAGCGAGAAAGCAGGCTCTACGCTAACAGAAATTCGCAATCAGGCAACAAAACTGGCTGATGACTTGGTGGAGCGAGGTGAAATGACTTCTGAGGAGGCACGCAAGTTTGTAGATGACTTGATCGATAAAGCCCAACAACCTCAAGAAAAAATTGATGGCAAGTATGCCCAGGCACCCCGCTCAATTGAGATTTTCAATGATGATGATATCCCCATCGGAGCAGATCCAGGTGATGTCCAAAACCTGAAAGATAAGGTCCAGCAGTTGCAGGACGAGTTGAAAAAGCTGAAACAATAATGACGCTTAAATAAGCATATTGCTTTGAAGTTGCCAAATTTCTTGTTCTCTATGATTATTTAGGTCAAAGGGATTTTTGATGAGAGTCAAACCTTAAAATCTTCTTCCATTTTAAAATTATCTTGGAAAAGCGGATTTTTGGGTAAGTTCTCTTCACTAAACATCTGATGATAATGAATGTGAACGAGATGATGAGAATTTTGAATTATTGATGCGGCAGGGGGATTGCCGATCGCTCGAATTGCATAGTTATCTAGCCAGGCTGCATCGTAAGACATTTTGCTATTCCAAGTCCGAGTAAATTCTGAAACACTCAATTCGATTGTTAATTCACTATCTCAGGTTTTGGGCTGTCCCTGTTTGATTCATCCTCTTAATCAGCAACGCCGGAAAATGAACTCTTGCAAGAAGTCGGTTAATAAACAGGCGATCGCAATTGGAGAGCGATCGCCTTTATTCAGGTCTATAAAAAAGTACTAGAATGAATTGTGTATAAAGCCTTGAGAAAGGCTGAAGGGATCGGACATTGGCAGCAGCATAGCTCTATGCTGATGAGTAGTCCCTGTATTTATCCACAATTCATATAAAGCGGAGATCCGCAACCATCATGATTGATGCCGTTATTATCCTTTCATTCATTCTAGCGGGTGCTGGCACAGGCTTTCATGGAGTAGATCTATTACCCATCGAAGTTCTTGCAAAAATTAATACCGAGGGATTGCGCTGGGTCGCGCTGGGTTTTGGAGCTTTCTTTGGCCTGATTTTGGGCGTAGTAGCGCAGAATTCCTATCGTCGACTAGAGGTTAAAGTCAGGGATATGCCTGTAGATGCTCTACTAAGTCGCGCCGTGGGCTTAGTGGTGGGCTTGTTGCTGGCGAACCTCATGCTCGCGCCGTTATTTTTATTGCCAATCCCCGATGATTTCTCCTTCTTTAAGCCCCTAACCGCCATCTTAGTCAGTATCATGTTTGCCTACACCGGCATGACTCTATCTGATACGCACGGCCGCGCTTTGCTACGCTTGATTAATCCCAACAATGTCGAGAGTTCTTTGCTTGCAGAAGGGATACTCAAGCCAGCAGCCACAAAGATCCTGGACACCAGTTGTGTGATTGATGGACGGATTGAAACGTTAATGACAACTGGTTTCTTAGAAGGACAACTCCTGATACCGCAGTTTGTGATCCAAGAGTTACAGACAATTGCGGATAGTTCCAACGATCAAAAGCGCGTGCGTGGCAGAAGAGGACTTGATATTCTTAATAGTATGCGCAATGATTACAGCGATCGCGTTGTCATTCACTCTGCTGATTACGAGGATATCCACACCGTCGATGCCAAGCTTGTCAGACTAGCGCAGGAAATTAGTGGCACTCTAGTCACGAATGACTACAACTTAAATAAGGTCGCAAACCTCCAACAGGTTGACGTACTAAATGTTAACGACCTAGCCCAAGCACTACGGCCGACTTATTTGCCAGGTGACGGACTCAACCTCAAGGTGATCAAAGAAGGTAAAGAGTTGACTCAAGGAGTTGGCTATCTCGACGATGGCACCATGGTAGTTATCGAAGACGGACAGCGTTTTATCGGCAAGCAAATGCAAGTAGTGGTTACCAGTGCGCTGCAAACATCAGCAGGTCGCATGATTTTTGCCCGTCCCGCTGTTACAGCAAACGTCTAATATGCCAACCTCCGATCGGCAGTTGGTCTCGGGTAAATTAGATTGGGGGGCATCGCAATCTGCTCATTTAATTGCGATGTCATCCTTACTGGCGGCTTTTTTTGTCGTACTTAGCGGTGTCGCACCAATCTTAAGGCTGGGTGATTCAAACCTTTCGCTTCTAGCAATGGCATTAACCTTGGTGGCGTTTGTGCTCTCTAAGCATATCGCTCATTCAATTTGGTTAGATTGTCGTCAAAATTCACCTTTTACTTTTTCTAATGAATTAACCACAGGGCTCGGTATCGGTTGGCTAGTGTTGCTAGCTTTGCTCAACTTCAATCCGCAATCAAAAATCGTAGATGCTCTGGTGGGTACGCTGTGGATTGTTACTGGTGCCGGTTTACTCGGCATATCTACATGGTTAGGGTTGGCGCTGACTAAGCCAGCCACAGAGCAGGAACTGGCTGCCGCCGATCGCCTAAGCGTGATTACTTATTCTGACAAGTCAGTAAGCGTAAGTCCGACCTCATTAGGACAGCAACCACGTCAGTTCAATAGTCTATTAATGCTCTTGTTTAGTGTTGTTTTCTGGACAATGCTGGAGGGGCCCAATTCTGTGCGCACGATTTTGACAATCGCGATGGCAACGGCAGGTTTGACTGGGTTGAGCACTTGGCAGATCGAGGTGCAGCCAGATCGAAAGTTATTTAACCTGAAATTTAGCGGGATATGGGGATTAGAGTCAACATACACGATTAATTTACATGCCTTTTCCCGCCTGGAAGTCGTAAAATTACGCGAAGGCGATATGAGTTGGATGCAGCTTGTTGGCTATAACAAAGATATTACCCTCCCAAGTATAGTTACAGGTACTGCCAAAACTGACGGAGAGAGTGAACTAGGGCAAGCTTTATGGGATAGCTGCCATCTGGCACGGCATGAAACTACACGGGATAGCATTGGTTTGGTTGGGATTTTACTACCTCAAGGCGCAGGTATTCTTGCCGGTCTGGCATTTGCAGCTTTGGGACTGGGGGGACTGTTATTTATGCCTGCACCGCCAAGACTGGTGTTGCCAGGTTGCATCATGTTGATGGGTGTATGTCTAGTTAGCCCAGTTGTGGCGAGATATATCCTCAATCTAGTTGCTCCTACTAGTCTGATTCCCGATCCACCCAGATCTGTCGATCGCTTGCAAGGATGGGAAATTGGCATAGCCCTAGTTATAGCTTTCTCCGTCTTGAAGCAAGCCCAAGG
>JANMRU010000471.1:0-1628 GCA_031388585.1 Pseudanabaena sp. SOY_30_concoct_251
ATATTTGGGACGAATCGACAATCAAGTCAAAATTCGCGGTTTTCGGATCGAATTGGGAGAGATCGAGTCGGCTCTGGGACAGCACCCAAGTGTATTGCAGACTGTCGTACTAGCGAGAGAAGATATTCCAGGCACCAAGCGTCTGGTTGCCTACCTGGTATGTAACGAGCAGATACCTACGGTGAACGACCTGCGACGATTCCTTCAGGAAAAGTTACCCGAACACGCCATCCCTGCGATGTTCGTTTTCTTGGAAACTTTCCCCTTAACTCCGAACGGCAAAGTTGATCGCCGCGCCCTCCATGCCCCCGATTTAACCCGACAACTGGAAGAAAGCTTTGTTTCGCCCAGAAATCTCAACGAACAAACTCTAGCCCAAATTTGGACAGAGGTGCTTGGCATCGAACGAGTTGGCATTAACGATAACTTCTTTGCGCTTGGCGGTGACTCCATTCTCAGCCTGCAAATAATTGCCAGAGCGAATCAAGCAGGACTACAACTAACGCCAAAGCAATTGTTTGCCAATCAGACGATCGCCGAACTCGCAGCTGTTGCTGGTACCAGAGGGAAAATCCAGGCAGAACAGGGATTGGTGACTGGTGCTGTGCCTATGACACCAATTCAACAGTGGTTTTTCGAGCAGGAGCAACCCGAACCGCACCACTTCAACCAATCAGTGGTGCTATCCGTGCCCACAGACATTAAACCCGAACTGCTGAAGCAAGTTTTACAGCAACTGGTTTTGCATCACGATGCCCTACGTTTGCAGTTCGATCGTACCGACTCCGACTGGGAACAACGGAATGCGGGCTTTGAAGAGACGGTGTCTTTGCAAGTGGTGGATTTATCTGAGAAATTGCTTGAAGTTCAACATGCTGAACTGGAACGCATCGGCAGCGAATTGCAGGCTAGTCTGAATCTCTCGGATGGTTCTTTGATGCGAGCAGCACTGTTCCAGTTGGGGCGCGACAAACCATGCCGATTGCTGTTAGTTATCCATCACTTGGCAGTGGATGGCGTTTCCTGGCGTATCTTGTTAGAGGATTTGTTGGTAGCTTACCAACAGGTCAGTCGCGGTGAAGCAATTCAACTCCCACCCAAAACTACATCGTTCCGCTACTGGGCGCAGCGACTCACCGAATACGCTCAAGCTTCTCAATCCAATCACCTCTCTGAGGAATTAGACTACTGGCGCGATCGCGCGGACAAAATTATCATTCCCCTGCCAGCGAACAATGCTTTAGGAGAGAATTCCACTGCTTCTGCGGCAACCGTCTCTATTTCTCTGAGTGCATCTGAAACTCAGACCCTACTTCAAGAAGTTCCCAAAGCCTACAACACGCAGATAAATGACATTCTGCTGGCTGCCCTAGCATTGACGGTGCGCGAGTGGACAGGGCAAAATCTCTTGCATCTCAACTTGGAAGGGCATGGGCGGGAAGACCTGTTTGATGAAGTCGATTTGTCTCGTACCGTGGGATGGTTCACGACGATATTCCCTGTCGCGATCGCCCTAGAAGATACCGAGAATTTTGGAGATATCCTGAAGTCTGTCAAAGAACAGTTGCGGCAAGTTCCGCTCAAGGGCATTGGTTATGGCGTACTGCGCTATCTGATGGGAGATGAAG
>JANMRU010000484.1:0-6016 GCA_031388585.1 Pseudanabaena sp. SOY_30_concoct_251
ACAATTAGCTTGTGAGAGTTCTCCAGACTGAGCTTTTGTACTTCGATACTGCGCGTTTGAGATGCGATCAATCGATATTGATCGGTAAAGCGATCGATGCGTTCAATGGCTAGATGTCCGCGATCGCACTGTTCGTACAACAAATACCAGGCGATGTCATGGTAAAGGATCTGGAGCGGATATATTTCTTGCAATCCTATCTGATCTGAGTAGGGATCGCAGTGGCGATAGATTTCTAATGCTTGTCCTTCTAGGATCGCGCTTTCGACTGCATCAAGGCAATGAAACAAGGTGTGGCTGTATTGTTTTTTATATGCCATATCTTCGAGGTCTGTCAGAACAATAGACCGATTGATTTGCGATCGCACTGGGTAGAGTAGGTTATGCCCGTCTTCAGTCTCAAATCCGTGTAATCGCTTGACTAATGCTTCATACATCCGCATGACTTTGGGCGATCGCTGGTATTCGGCAAGGGAAGCCATCGCATTCAGGGCAACGCTCAACTCGTCTTTGGTCATCGCCCCTGTGCCTAAGTAATATCCCCAGCGATACATGCGTTTGCTGAGGATGCCGTAGTTGCGAAGGGTAACTAAATCTTTGCGAATTGTGGGAATTGAGCAACTAACTTCAAATCCATACTGCTGTGCGACTTGCTCTAGCTGCTGTTTGACGATCGCAAGCGCATCGTGATGTTGCTCAGATGTGGTCAATGCATCGGCGCTGCCAATACCAGGATGTTGTAAAAAGGTGGCAATTAGCAACATTAAGCGTTCAAAGGCTTTGCGATCGCTATAAGGATGGGTTTGTAGTGATTTTGGCATTGCGATCGATTAACAAGAAAAAAGCCAATATTTATTTTAGCTTTATAGAAAGCTGTTAAAGCATAGTATTAAAAGAATTTTTACTGATATTAAGTATTTACAAAGATATTGTAAGATTCTAGGAATATCTCTTTTCTCCTGTTAAAGTGCACTATAAATGGCAGTAAGGAAGAGAGTTTGTGTCAAACGCATTCTGGCAAGCAAAAATCTGGGGCTTATTGCACGATCCTCTTTTGAAGAGCCTCTATCAAAAAAAGGATACTGAGGGCATCTGGCTTGAGGTATTGCATGAGCTAGGCAATCTAACTCCAAGCGACTTAGCAAACTTAGTTAAGGAAGCTGATTTTATTGCTGCTGCAAGCGATCGCCCATCTTGGAACGATCGAGAGCGTGGTTCAGTAGACTACTCCAGTGAAACGGGGCTTTACATTAGTCACTTGCTGTCAGGAGAGCATCAAGAAATCTTTATCAACGAATGCTCGTCAGCCAGCAACAGTCAAGATCGCTCTTTCAAAATTGATGAGACTAACCTAATTAGAGATCAGCTTTTTCCTTTACTGGAAAATTTGACAGAGTTAGAGAAACACAAAAAAGCATTTTGGTGGTTATGGCGTTGCTTTCCTGTGGCAGTAGCAAATAAGTTTGGAGAGAATATCGCTTTATTGCCCGCAGATACAAGAATTCCTGATGGGTCGGTATGGAGTCATAATAGTTTGGTCGCCGCTCTAGCTAGTTCTCTGATCGGGAAAAAAGATAGTGATTCTCGAATCCCGCATTTGGCAGTTTTCACACTTACTCCTGTGCAAGAGCTAATCAAAGCAAGTCGTAAGATGCGAGACTTTTGGTCAGGCTCATGGCTATTACACTATCTGTCGGCAAAAATATGTTGGCGATTAGCAGAGATATATGGTGCAGATTCTATAGTTTATCCATGCTTATATGCTCAACCGCTAATCGATCATTGGTTACTAGAAAAATATGAGGACTTCGATACGTGGGTTGACCAACCATCACAAAAAAGTTTATTAACTGCGGGATTCCCAAATGTATTAGTTTTAGTACTTCCTAAGGACTCTGTAGAAGCTGCTATGCAAACTGCACGACAGACTCTTATTGAGGAGTGGAGAAAGTTAGGTACTGAAACCTTGGACTTCTTACAGACAGAAAAACATTGGATGCCAGAGCTTACAAGAAATGCCAAATCTTGGAATGGTTGGCTTGAGTCTCAGTGGCAAACATATTGGTCATCTTTACCCTTAGTCGCTATAACTAAATCTGAAAACACTCAAAATGTAGATAGGTATACGATCAGTAAAGGACAAGGTAAAGTTCTAAAGAAAGGAGAAGAGCTTTCGGAGCAAGGATATAGCCAATTAAAAGATCTGAAAAGAGATTTCCTCCAATGGGCAAATTTACAAAATGAATACAGCCAGTCTGCTCTGTTACCAAGTTTAGATAAGGCTGTAAATCAGATAGATTTATCTTGGAACGAGTCAGCGTTTAACTCTGATTATCTACCGAGTCTAGCAGAACTATCAAGTTATTCCCGTTTCAACGCAGGGCTTTGGTGGGCTAGAATTCTAACCCAGCTTCGTAACAGCCTTGAAGGAGTTAAAAATTCTCGTACTTGGGAGTTGCCAACTGCTTTTGGTTTACGTTCTTCTATCTCTGGACTTGGTGCAGCCGTTCACCCAGGAGATGATTGGCTTAGCGAAAAGGAAACATCCGATCTCTGGGAAGATAAGAATAATCATGCTGGCCTTTTTGATGGCATCGAAAAACTTAATGCCACTGAAGTGCTAAAACGAGTACTTCATAAGATTCTCCCAAAGATTTTATATCCCAACGATCTAAAAAAACAAAATACACTTCCTACGTCTTATCCCGATCTAAGTTCAGGTGCAGTAGGCTGGTTACTGCAAATGGAGAAAGAGGGTAACGAATATGCGATCGCTCATTACGCATCTGCTTGCGCTCGAATTATGCAGAGATTTCGCTGGGCAGAAGATGTTGGTATAGAGCAGTGGGGAATTCCTTGGATAAAGGAACATCAAGCATTATGGAGTAATCCACGATTAATAAATGCAAGTTGGTTAATTGATGACTACACGCCTGAAAATCCTGACCCAATCAAACTTTTTAAGATCGAAGATCAAAAAGCTAAAAAGAAGAATGAACTTAAAGAGCTAAATAAATCTATTTCTGAGCTATTTCCTCCTGGCAGTAACCCAACTGACTGGTATGTTCTGGCAGCAGGAGATGGTGATGATATGGGTAAATGGCTCAAAGGTGAGGGGCTAAAAAGTTATGCTGATTATGTTGCATCAAGCTGGGCTGTACCATCAGATGATTGGGCAGGCTTTAATGATTTTCTGGCAAGTCCTAAACGCATGGGGCCTGCTACTCATGCTGCTCTCTCCCGTGCATTATTAGACTTCTCTAACCAACTTGTTCCATATTTAACCGAGCAACGCTATGCAGGACGGCTAATCTACGGCGGTGGCGATGATGTGCTTGCCTACACTAATCTTTGGGAATGGGATAAATGGCTTTGGGATATTCGGCAATGCTTCAAAGGACAAGATGATTCCTGTAAAGACGATCCATATGGCAAATTTGACAGTAAAGGTGACTATTGGCAGTGGCAAGGTAATGAGAAAGCGAACCTTGCTAAGCGTCCTTTATTTACAATGGGAAGTGCGGCAACGATTAGTTTTGGGATTGTTATCGCACATCATTCTGTGCCATTGGCGATCGCACTGGAAAATATGTGGGAAGCAGAAAAAGAAGGTGCAAAGAAGCATAAATCACCTGACGGGAACCTGAAAGATGCTGTACAAGTGCGGGTGATTTATGGAAATGGCAATGTGCTTAAGGCAACTTGTAAGTTTGACACATTCAATAAATGGCAGAAACTCCTGGCAATCTCTGATATTGAACCAGCGCTATTTGAGCAAGCTGCAACTGTTTGGGAACAGCATCCTGCACCTATTCATGTAGCAATTGATCCTTGGTGTGTAGCTTTTTGCGATCGCCGTGAAAAACTTACAGATGACAATAAAGATACATTTCGTGATGCACTAGCCCAATTCCTCAAAGAAATATGGGTGACAACGGAAGGGCAAGATCGCGATCGCGAAGTAAAGAATTGGCTAAAACTAGCAGCCTTTATAATTAGAAAACGTGATATCAAAATTAATTAATAGGAGTTAAAGCCATGCAACTACTCACACATAAATTTGATGTTGAGCAATATCAGCAGATGGGTAAGGCAGGTATCTTTCATCCTGAAGCCCGTGTGGAATTAATAGAAGGAGAAATTATTGTTATGACACCAATTGGATTAATGCATTCTGTGACAATTAATCGTTTTAACTATTCATTTAGTCAACAACTAGGAAAAGGCGGGATTATTAGCATTCAAAATTCGATCCGTTTAGCCAACTATTCAGAGCCACAGCCAGATATTGTGATTTTGAAGCATCGAGATGATTTTTATGCTGGTAAATTCCCTCAAGCAGAGGATGTGTTGCTGTTAATTGAGGTGGCGGATTCTAGTTTGAGATATGACCAAACCACAAAGCTTTCTCTCTATGCTGAATACGAAATTTTAGAATATTGGATTGCTAACTTAGAGAGAAGTGTTTTAGAGATTTATCGTGAACCTCAAAACAAGAACTATCTCAAGCAAACGGTTATTGATAGTAATGCGATCGCATTTTCACCGATCGCTTTCCCTGAAATAACTATGACTCTGAAGGATATTTATGGATAACGAAATATTCTGGTATACACTAACGCCCTTGGATGTATTAATGTTTCGGGATGCTAAGCCTTTTACGCCAGGAGAGAGAGCTTGGGCAGGTAGTGTATTTCCGCCTAATGGTCACGCGATCGCCGGGGCAATTCGTAACGGGCTATCTCTGACACAAAATGAAAAACTTAAAATTACAGGTTCTTTCTTTTGCTACGACTACAAAACCCTATATTTTCCTCGTCCATTAGGATTTGTTGAAAAAACGCCGCTGATCCCGCTTGAGTGGGCTAAAGGGCATCCATTGCAAGGACAGATGATTTGGGATCGCTCGAAGCCTATTCCGCTGGTCAAATCCCATAAAGGTAGTAATCATGAGGATAATCAGGATGGTAATGAACCCTGCCCGCAAAGTTCATCAGATCAAAAATTTCGTCAGTATTTGCCCTACGAAGTTGTTAGTCAGTACCTAGAAACAGGGGCAATTTCTCCTGAGCAGTGGAATTTGATTAATATCGGTGAGGATAAGCCTTGGATAGTAGAAACGCGATCGCATAATTCTTTGGAGCAGGGTACGCGGCAAGTTAAAGATGCCGATGGCTATTTTGTCGAAAATGCGGTGCGGATGTTGCCAAACTGGAGTTTAGCGATCGCACTCGATCGGAATATTGAAACACCTACAACTATCCGCCTAGGTGGTGAAGGGCATCGGGTTGTGGTTGAGCGTTGTCAGGACCTCGATCGACAATGGACAACTCTAGAAGAGCAATCTAGAGCTAATTTTGATAAGGGTGGGCGATCGCTTGCCTACCTGATCACGCCTGGAGTATTTGAGCGCAAACAAAACAATCGGCAAGCAATGTGCCGTGCCTATCCTTGGGAGTGGAACTTAGCTTATCCTGATCATCTCAAACAGAACGTAGGATCGTTGGTAAGCGTAGCGACTGCTAAAGCCGAACCGATTAGCTGCCGTTTTCGTAACGACAAGCAGGAAAGCGTCCCTGCCCCACAGGTATTTGCTGCACCTGCGGGTAGTGTTTACTATCTGGAGCGACCCGAGAAACTATTCCAAGACGATCCTCCAGATAAAAATGGCAAGCCTAACCCTATCCGAGTATGGCGAGAGCTAGGCTACTCTGAGTTGCTTTGGATACCATTTATTCAACAGGAGCATAAACTATGAACACTCAACTAGTAGAATCCCTTGTCCAAATCGTGCGCTCTCTGACTCCTGAGGAGCAATCACTGTTTGAGGCAAAATTCAAGGCTAAAAAACATAACTGGCAGGAGCAACGCCAGAAAATTCATGCGCTAAAAGCATCCCAAGCCCTGTGGGCGCTCTGCGACTCCATTGTAGAATCTGCCGACCGTGATAATTTGCGACATGGCTTTGGTACCCCCCAGTTCAGATAAACTCGCAAGTCTGCTTTACTGTTCGGCG
>JANMRU010000490.1:0-5063 GCA_031388585.1 Pseudanabaena sp. SOY_30_concoct_251
CTCAAAATGTCACTGTGAAGAGATAGTCAAATCATCTTTACAAAGAGTAGGAATCTGGGATTTGCGGCATCGTCAGATTGGCGAATTATCAGGTGGACAGCAACAGCGGGTGTTTTTGGCACGAGCGATCGCTCAAGAAGCAGACCTATTCTTTTTTGATGAGCCATTTGCAGGCGTGGATAAAAAAACAGAAGCAGTCATCTTCAATGTATTTGCCGAATTGAGGTCGCAGAACAAGATTTTATTAGTAATCACGCACGATCTAGGTTCAGCACTAGGGAATTACGATCGCTTGTTGCTCTTGAATAAGGAACTGATTGCGGATGGAGATCGAGATGAGGTGATTACGACACAAAATATCAAGCGTGCTTACGGTGATAGTGTGATTTTGATGCAAAGAGAAGATTGAAGAAATTGAGTTTTTAGGAGTAAATATGCCAATCTGGTTGATGGAGCCTTTAGGGCTGGAATTTATGCGCAATGCGCTTGCTATCGGTATCCTGATTGGCGTTCTATCGGCAGTAACTGGCAGCTATCTGATCGTGCAGCGCATGGGACTACTCGGTGATGTAGTTGCCCATGCCGTTTTGCCAGGATTGGCGATCGCTTTTTACATTGGCGTAGATATTTTCCTGGGTGCATTCATTGCGGGCACAATCAGTACCTTTGTGGTGGCTTGGATTGAGTCGCACTCTAAGATCAAAGTCGATACGGCGATGGCGCTCGTTTTTTCAGGCTTTCTAGCCTCTGGTGTAATGCTAATTACGATTCTAAAAAGCAAGATAGATCTGCATAGTTTCCTATTTGGCAACATTTTGGGCGTAACTAGTACCGATTTGTGGAGAACTTTGCTAATTACGATCGCGGTTCTAATTGGAGTAGCGATCTTCTATCGAGAATTATTATTTTACTGCTTCGACCCTCTAGCAGCGAAGGCAATGGGCTTACCAGTGCATCTCATTCACTTTGGTTTAATGGCAGGAATTACACTGACAATCATTGCTAGTATGCAGTCAGTGGGAGTGGTGCTGGTGGTTTCTCTACTCACAGGACCTTCTGCCACAGCTTATCTCCTGGTCAAAGAATTACATTTAATGATGGCTCTAGGAGCAGTACTGGGAGTTTTTGCTAGCATCAGTGGGATGTATGTCAGTTACTACCACAACGTTCCTTCTGGCAGTGCGATCGTGCTAATTATTTCAGGAATGTTCTTGCTAGCTATTCTGTTTAGCCCCTCTCAGGGAATTTTGACACGCCGCGCAATCGGCGGGAGAGTAAAAACACTCCTACATCAGTTCCGTTCCTTTAGCAAGTAATCCAAAACTAAAAGGGGGCTGCCATCAGCCCACAATAGATAAGGCAATCGTTGATTTGGCTAAAGCCGGAACGATGCGATCGCTAGCCATTCTGGCACCTGATAGATTCCTTGCTGTTGGGCCTACTCGCAGAGCCGATAAGCCCCCCATCACAAATAACTCGCAACCCCACCAGCGCAAATGCTTATCTAGCAGGGGAAATCCTCCCACAATCGGGCTGGGATATTTAGCCTTAACTTCCGCAAGTAAAGGCTCGGCATGGACATCAAATCTTGTCCCGGTTGCTAGCCAGATGCGATCGCAGGTTAACTCCATCCCATCTTCGCAAATTATCTGCCAGTAGGTCTCTTGCCACCTTGCACTGGCAACTTGACACATCTCGTGAAAATGTAATAGCCCGCTGTGGTTTGCTCTGCGCAATTGCGTCAGCATCGCTGGAGTCATCGATCCGCCGTCACGCGCAGCAAGAATCATCTGCCTGCGCTTCTCCCAATCGCTTTCCGCCTCAAAGCCTTTCAGGTATTTTGGTCCTAACCAGCCTGGTTCGGCATCAAATATTTTTTCTTTTAAGGCACGACGGGACATCAACAAAACCTTGGCACCGCGAGCGATCGCTCCGACAGCTAGATGCCCGCTGGTCAACCCACCTCCCACAATTAATATGCGTTCTCCAGCTAGTTTTAGCGATCGCAGATCGATCCGTTCAGAATGAACCAGGCGATCTTGTGGATAATCACCTGAAATCTGACTTACCCAATCTGGGACTTGCCTCACACTGCTATTGGTGGCAAGCACTACCCGTTTAGCTAGTTGGGTACTGCCATCATCTAGCCAGAGACGAAACTGTCGTTGCAATAGCTCTAAGCGTGTAACCCTCGCTTTAACGACACGATCCCCAACGCCAAAAGCCTGAATAGTATGCTCACAAAAATCTTGAAATAATTGCCTACCTGGCAAATCGTAGGGCGGGTATAGCTCATTAAAACGCGATTCGGCAAAGCGTCTAAGTGCATACGGATCTGGATCGGGGTGGTGGACAGCAGGCGATCGCAGGTGGGGAATTTCCTGGTTGGCAAATTGTCGATGCCAATGGCTCAACCAGCTACCGCTAGGATCGAAAGCCAGAACTTCATCCCGCATATCTTTACGCTTTTGCAACAGGTGCAGCATCAAGGTTAAGGCATGAGCACCTGCTCCCACAATTGCAGTATCGAGTGCAGTATCAAGATTAGGGTTGACAGCCATTGTAGTATTGATTAAGAATGATTATCATTCTCATTTTATACACACTAACACGATCTCTGTCTATCCCATGACCGTTTCACAAATTATTGCCGTAGCAGGTGCGCCTGGCAGTGGCAAAACAACTTGGATTAAGCAGCAAATTGCCCAAGGGAATGTCCAGGTTCTTGCGCCTATAGTTTTCTTTTATCCTGGAGCGGGTGCAGTTCCCATCGATTTAACCTGCATGGCAGCGGAATTTCCCCACATTCAGATTTTGCAAGAAGGTCAGGAATTGCAACTGATTGAGCAGATTGACAAAGGCGCAACTGCATTGATCGAGCTAGGGTTTCACCTGGATTTGCAGTCGGGAATCATGCTATTAGACGGATTGTCAGAGCATCGAACTCTCCAGCGTGTAGCATTTGTCCCCTCTGGATTAGAAGCTTCTGAATGGCATGATTGGGCAGAAGAAGTCCACTCCTCAGAATATGGCTTTGATTTAAATGGCTTGCAGGTATGGCGATCGCCACTCACAGGTCAAGTACTCGATCCAGCTAGCCTAAACGTATTTTGGTACGAACTCACCCACGCAGCCTATGGCGAAGTTTGCCGTTGCAAGGGGATCTTCGACTTGCCTGATGGACGTGCCTTTTATATCGATTTTGTGGAAGGCATGGCAGATAGCATTTATGTACCACTCAATTTACCCAGATGGCTAACAGGAAGACCAGAACGCTTTAGTGGCATCGAATTAGTGGGGCGAGGTTTTGATAGTCAGGCGATCGCGCGATCACTTGTAGATTGCGGTCTGACCGAACAAGTAATTCTTTACTATCAAGAGCACCACAAGCAATCTTTATTAGTCTCAGCTTAAAACACACACCACAGGAGAGAAGAAGTAGTGAAAATAGCAGTAATGTCCTGCATTCATGCAAATTACGAAGCATTAGATACGGTTTTACTTGATATTGATCGCCAAAAAGCTGAGAAGATATTCTGCTTGGGAGATTTGGTTGGCTATGACCCTTTTCCCGTCAATGTTGTCGAGATGATTCGCTCTCTTGATATTCCCACCACACAGGGCTGTTGGGATGAGGATATTGTGGAAGGTCTAAACTCCTGTGAATGTAGTTATCCCTCAATTTTAGCAGAGAAAAGAGGCAGGCTAGCCCATGATTGGACAAACGAACACATTTATTCTGAGACCAAACAATATCTGTCTGAATTACCCAAAACCATTCGAGAAGGTAATCTTGCCTTTGTCCATGGCAGTCCCCAGAGTCAACACGAATATCTCTTGCCAGAGTTAGATGGATTTATTGCCTTAGAAAGAGTGCTCTCTACAGGAGCAGATATTCTTTTTTGCGGTCATACCCATGTACCTTATATGCGATCGCTTGATGCAGGACAACTAGAAGTTAGAGTTATGACTGGGTCAAAATCTCAGGAATGTGCATCGCAAAGTTTTACCGCTCCATTAAAGCGGATTGTGAATGTTGGCTCTGTAGGAGAACCACGTCACGGTAGACCAAATGCCACCTACGTCATTTACGATACTGATACCGAACAAGTAACTTTGCGCGAAGTTGAGTATGACTACCAAAAAACCTGTGCGGCAATAATTGAGAAAGGACTACCAGCAATCTTTGCCTGGAGACTGGCACGAGGAATGGAGTTTGCTGAACGCGCTGATGATGCTTCGCACCTATGCGAGCGAGGGGTGTAAATGTCAAATTGGGCAATTTTAAGTGGAATTGAAGGTAATCTTGCTGCCTATGAAGCAGTATTACAGGATATTAAGCGACAGACACCAAAAGTAACCGACCTATTTATCCTTGGCGATCTGATCAATGCCAGTAAAGAATGCGATCGCGTTGTGCAAAGAGTACGCTCTCCTCAGATTGGGGAACTAGTCCCTCAGATATGTATGGGTTGGTGGGAAGAGCAATGTTTGATTTTGCATGGACATGCAAATCCCATAGAACCAAATCCTTTAATGGAAAAGTATGGTGCAAGCACCGTCAAAAAACTCTGGGATAGCATTCCTAGAGAAACAGTGGAATGGATTAGTAATCTACATTTTGCGTTTGTAGAGCTTGATTGTCTTTTATTACATGGTAGTAGTATCAGTGTTTCAGAAGAACTAACTCCCCAAAGTTCTCCATTAGAGTTATTAGATCGTGTGGTGAGAACAAATGCCAATCGCTTGTTTTGCGGTCGCTCTGGGAAATCATTTCGCTATCAAATTCAAAATGGCTCTGTGTCATCATCTGTAATAACGTTAGATGGTGAGCGATCGACTCAAACTTTCAACACATCAGAGCGGTTCATTTTTGGTGTTGGCAATGTAGGGCATAACCCTGGGCAGGCAACCTATACGCTCTATAGCCCTGGCAGCGATTTAGTGAAATTTAGAACTATGCGTTATGGAGAGAATAGAGGATTTCAAGTGATGTAGTGCTACGATGTAGCCGTATTTTAAAATTCAACATCTCCTCACATAATCTATGATGAATGTAAAAG
>JANMRU010000530.1:0-6378 GCA_031388585.1 Pseudanabaena sp. SOY_30_concoct_251
TAGGGTTGCCAGATCTCGGCTATCTATTCCCTGCCAGAGAGGGGGACGGGCATCTTACCACCCGCGCGGCTGACCTGATACTGCGCAAATACTGTGATTACCTAGGGATTAAAGGGGTAAGTACCCATAGCTTTCGCAGGACTGCCCTGACTCACATGAGCAGTGCGGGGATTCCACTCAGGCATATTCAGGAAATATCGGGTCATTCATCGCTGGCTAGTTTGCAGAAGTATTTGGAGGTGTCGGAGCGGGATAAGGAAGAGGCGATTGCTGTTCTGGGGTGGTGAAAGTGTTATCGGGGATTAGCCCGTGTATCTATGATAGAAAAAGATGCATACTCTTTAAATGAGGAAGTAGTAACGATGACAACGATTGAGATCTGCCAAATCATTCATCAGAATATCGATTGACTATCATTAGAACAACTTGCCCTAATGATGAAATTCACTGGGTCTATGATTGCAGATTTGCTTCAGGTTGCGGGTAAAGTTGGTGTACGCATCGAACAAGTTGGAGATCGCATAGCGTTGCGGGCTAAATTACCGCCAAAGCCTCAAAGCAACAAGACATCTACTTATGAGCAGCACATTTATCTGGGTGTAGAGGCTATCCAATTTTCACAGAATAGGTAGAAATGTTCGATCTCGTAAATTCCAAGTAACTGAACGTACAGAAGATTAGTAACGCTGTAAACAGGCAGTTCTGGAAGTATAAAGTACCTTTTGCTCCTTACGATCTGGCTAAACTCTCTTCATTACATTTTGTGTCGTAATTAATCAATTCGAACAAGAAGTCAATCGCTCCTCTGCCAAGGTGTTTAGTGAGAAGCAGAAGATATCTTGCAAAACAAATCAGTAGAGTTTGGGATGCAGGACTTCATCAATATCAATACAACAGAGGACATTAATCATGAGTTTGCAAGAACGAGCTAAAGCGGCTGCCAAAAATGTTGAAGGTAAAGTTCAAGAAGCCGTAGGCAAAATCACGGATAACCCTGAGCAACAAGTTGAAGGTCAAGCAAAACAAGCTGAAGCAGATGCTCGTAACACATCTGAAGATGTCAAAGATAAGGCTAAAGATGTAGCTGATGCTGTAAAAGATAAGGCTAAAGATGTCAAAGATGCATTGACTAAATAGCTGATGCCCAAGGGCATTTTGATAGTCAAATTGCAATTAGATTATCAAAATGTCCTATGAGCAAACAAGTGGATTTGAAGACTAGTAGCTTACCAAAAGGTACGAAAGAAAGAGTTGCAGGCTTACGCTGAATAAGTTTTTAGACTTGTGACGCTTACAGTTTCAAGAAAACTGTAATGGAGGGCTGGAGGGCTTGCGAACTTAATTTGCAAAAGGAGGTAATTATATGAGTTTTATTTGGTTTATCTTGATCGGTGCAGCTGCCGGTTGGCTGGCTGGACAATTGGTAAAAGGCGGCGGATTTGGATTGGTTGGAGACATTATTGTCGGTGTAATTGGTGCATTGATCGGTGGTTTTCTATTCAGCACTTTTGGTGTATCTACTGGCGGAGGATTGCTTGGCAGTTTGATCGTTGCCACGATTGGTGCTGTGGTTCTTCTATTTGGGTTGCGCCTGGTCAAGTCAGCTTAGAAAGCAAATGAAAAGAATGCTGTAATAGTTGATTTATCTTCTGTTACAGCTTAGTTACCAAGTCAATTAACAACTAAATGGAGTTCTATTAAAATCATGTCTGACGAAATAGATAGAGAAATTACGACTAAGAGAGTCTCATCTAATCCAAACAATTCTGTGGATGGATATAGCGTCTCTGAACAGCGCACTACAAGGGTGAATAATGATAACAGTGCTGTTGGATTGATAATCGGTGTTTTGCTAACTTTAGGTCTGGGCGGAGGGGCTGTTCTATATTATCTGAACAATCGACCAACTGCGACGCAGATAGTACCGGGGCCAACCAATACTGTTAGAGAGAAATCAACAACAGTCGAGAACAATAACACAACTACAAAAGAGGTCAAACCAGCAACGCAACAACCTTCACCCAACGTTGAAATTAATGTTCCTGCACCAGCGGCAACAATACAACCTGCCCCTCCAGTTCCTACGCCAGCGGTAACAACGCAGCCTCAGACTGCAACTCCAGCGGCAACGGCACAGCCTCAAACGGCATCTCCAGCCCCAACCCCAAGTTCTGCTAATCAGTAGTCTACCTGAGAGAGAGTTGTGGTGTGACATACTCCACTCTCTCCCACGGTGACTCATAAAGTATAGTCTTCACTTTGGATCAGACGATCTCAAACCCAGTTAAGGCTTCTACATTTTGTCGGAAAGCAATTAAGGCATGATTAGATTGATACTCGGTGAGACCAGAGAAGATAGCCTCTGAAACTTCCTGCGACACAACGGTTTTGATCTCAATATTCGTGTTATAACCGACCATATCTCCCTTGCGGTTTCCATGTCGACCTGCACCTTGAGCTTGGCTCAGGGTATAGCCATTTACATCTAAGTCTCTCAGTAATTTGATAATGCGGTCTTGTAGGAAGGTTTCACCAATGATGACAACCAGTACAGCCGATTTGGTTGGTAGAGATGAGAGGGACATGGGGAACTCCTTAAATTAGATTCTTGAAGCGAATACTAATAGTATAGTTCATTGGAACAGATTTAAGAGATAGAGATCGCTTCTATCGTTGGCATCAAAATATTCGCTGAAATAGTCTTTGGATCGGGCAAGTGGTTCATAAAAATCTTCATGTGATTCATTTGAACAGACCCAAAAATGGTGGCAAAAGAGACATCAGCTGCATCCTGTCCTGTGCCAACACGGATTAGCCCGTTCTGAGGGACGAGGAGGCGGGTAGGATCGAAGAGATACCAGCGATCGCCTAGATAAGCCTCAAACCAGGCATGGAAATCGGGCGGATTTAAACCATGGGCGTATCCAGCCACAAAGCGAGCTGGAATATTCAAGGCTCGACAAAAAGCAATACCTAAATGGGCAAAATCACGACAAACGCCTACCCCTTCTACCACTGTATCGCAAGCAGAAGTCAAGGAATCACTGCTATCAGAGAGATACAAAACATTGTCGTAAATCCAGTTACAGATGGCTGTCACGCGCGAATAACCAGGAACTAAATCGCCAAATTCAGTTACGGCAAAGCGTAATAGTCGATCCGACTGACAGTAACGACTTGGATAAACATAGTGCAGGATATCTAGGGGCCAATCGGCTGGCTGTGCTTCACAAACTGTACTGGGTTCTGAGTGATAGTGAGATAATCCAACAGTTGCTCGATAGAAAATTTGCAAATTGCAAGCAGGGGCATTGAGTCGAAAGTATCGGTTTCGACTCACAGAAGTAATGTATTCCTCAATCTTTAGTGGAGAGTCAGAATGGAGGTCTTCCTGAAGAATAATTTGATAGTCGTTGCTGACAATAGCTATATTAAAAATTAGAGTGCTTGCTCGATCGATGCTGTAGTTTAGTTCACAGCCAGGCTCATACTTTAGCATATAGTTTTCCCCTGTCCTTTCAATACGAGTAGGTGCTGGAGCCGAAGACGGTTGTAACGCTGTACCCATAAACAAGGCAGGTTGAAGGCCGTTCCCACAGCCAAGTTTACCAGCACTCCCCAGCCAGGAGTCCAGAGCATCGTCACTAACCAGAACAGCCAGATGACGATGTGAACGTATTCCGCCCGACGGGTTTCAGCCAAGAAACGGGACATTACTGCACAGTCCCCGCCACCAATGGAGCTTTTTCGAAAACCCCCTTGGAAGAAATCCCCTGCCTCTGGCAACCGATCCTTCCAGCGCTTGATTCGCAGTACCCGATTGTACGAGTGTCTATCTTCCCCCCAGATGCGTGGCCGAGTCAGGCAGGTGTCTGTTTCTAGAAGTTGCAAGGGAATTCGATGACCTAAAAAACCGATCAAAAGCGACCAAGCTGTCCAACTGAACACACACAGACCGACGATTACCCAATCCTGTAGCTGTAGCATAGGCGAGATCGTTAACCTTACTTATCGGGTGCTTATTGTGCGTCCTTTCCATTCAATTTGGCCACGTTTGAGATTCAGAATTGCCAGCACAAACACCGCAATGAAGAAGGCAACCGGAATCGGGAAGAAAAAAACGATGAATCCGAATGAACCCACTGGCCTGACGATTATTGCTAATTGTATGGCGAAAGCCAGATAAAGCACAACGGTATATAGTAGGGATGGATGCCCCGCGATCGGCCAACTGAATAGGGATGCAGGCAGGCACCAGGCCGCCCAGAACAATCCTGAAAGCCAGAGTAGAACCGCCAGCATCCGCACCCAAGAGACTTGTCCGGCTGCCGTCGCAAAGTTTTTGTCGAAACCAACAACAAGGTCGCGGAGCCCACCGGGGTACATACGATAGTTCAGTTGGCCATGACCAATGTATGCACTAGCTGGCAGTCCCGCTCTCTCATAGAGATGAGCTATGAACCAGTCCTCTACAACATATCCTGCAACAGCTTCGTGGCCTCCAACCCGCTCGTAGTCGTCCTTGCTTGTAGCCATAGCCGGTCCAAAGGCCACACCCCCTTTTGCTCCAAGTTTGATGGCCATCAAGCCGACAAGATTGAACAGAACGGCTAGTAGTTCGTAGGGCTTTTCCGTGCGGTGATAGGGCTGAACCGAGACGAGACCACCCAAGTGTTGAACGGTTGCCACCAGCCTACGGAGCATATCCGTTCCTGGCTCAGTGTCAGCATCAAGAAATACGAGAATGTCGCCGGATGAGGCTGCATATCCGGTTTTGAGTGCCCAGGTTTTCCCTGTCCAACCTATGGGCAAAGGGTCACTCTGCAATACTTTCACCCCTGCCTGTTCGGCGATCTGTGCGGTAGTATCAATGGACTGGTCATCGATTACAATGATTTCGTAGGGCTTGAACGTTTGCTGTTTTAATGCGTTTAGCAGATGGGGGAGGGGACTCTCTTCATTCCTAGCCGGAATCAAGACCGAGACCTTAGGCGAGTCAACCACTGCAAGGTCTGGAAGTCCCGGCAAACACCACATCAAGCTCCAACCTATTAACCAGCGTACTACCAGAGTGATGGACATCAGATCCATAATGATTCAACCTTTCCTTCCATCTAAAACATCACCTTTATTATCTACGTCGTGCTTGTTAGGTGACGGTACACTGTTGTGCTTGTTTTTATCTTATACGACCGTTCTACTAAACAGGGCTCCAACAGCAACATTTAGCCCCATCGCAAGCTGACCTAAAAGGTAACTCGAAGAACCGATTTCATCACTGGTGTTCCACGGAGGAGGCTGTGTTCAAGACCTGTGGATGCAGAGTTGATCAACTCTGCATCCACAGTGGAGTTAATGAATCGTGGTTTCAATTTTTCTAGCCATGGAGCGTGCTACTGGGCAAGCAGTGCTAGCCCAGTAGCGTTAAGAATCTATCTAAACTCAAACCCACATCCAGACTTCACCAATGACTGGATCGCATTATCTTCGATCATTAGCAGTCATAACGATTCAATCAATAATTCTTGAGCCTGAGCCTGACTTAAGCTTGCAACTTGTTTCTCATGTTGTATTAGAGAAAACTCTTGTTCTAAGCTGAGTTCCAATGCTAATTCATTATCCATGGCTTACTCCTTAGCTATTAGTTAGAGGCTGGTTGATAAAGTATAAATACTCACCATTTTTACTGCTAAAGGTAAAATGTTGGACTGGAAACTCTCATTCTTTCGTACCTAAATTTTGCCAACAGTGGATTTTCTTCAATTCTCAAACAGCCTCTTAGTAATAGGAAATAGTTTTATGACTTCACAACAGCTTTGACCGTAACGCTATGAACGCCTTTGATTTCCATTGCTAATGGTTGAATTTTATCCAGATCCTTCTGTGTTGCCACCACTCCCGATACTGTAACATCCGTGTTCTTAGCAGTGACAGTGAGCTTGCCAAGAGGGATATTTGCCTCTAGCTTGCTGCGCACTTCACTGGCCAAATCTGCCTCAGCACGTTTTTGCGGATCGCCTCCTAGATTATTCCGTTGTTCCCGTGCTCGGATGTCTGAATCTAGCTGTTTTAGGCGCAAATCACTTTGAGCATCATCTTGGGTGGTTTTAGCATTTTTTGTTGTCGAAACCTGCCCATTGTTATCTGTCGAATTGGGGGCATCGGATGCCGTTTTAGCTCCGCTGCAAGCCGATACAGTTGCCATCAGCAAAACGCTGAGCAGTAGGGGCAGGGTAGAGCTGATTTTAGGGATCTTATTTATATTGTCATCCTTAACTATAAGTATGTAGGTGGAGGAATAGTAAACTATATAAATATAGATTAAGAAACCTCTTTAAAGGCAGGTAAAACTATTTATGGGTGCGCGTTTGAGAGTAT
>JANMRU010000024.1:0-12089 GCA_031388585.1 Pseudanabaena sp. SOY_30_concoct_251
ACAGATCGTCTCGTTGCATTTGGGTAATCGGATCTGCACCAAATTTGGAGCGATCGCCAAAAGTATTCAACCCAAAAAATCCTAGAATTCGGCGAATGAGGTATTCGCGATCGCTGGGCAGATCGTCTGGGAAGCGACTAAACAGAGGGACATACTTAACATTACTGCCGCGTATTTCATTGAGAACAGTCAATGCAGATTCAAATTCTGCTCTGTTTATAGAGGTGAATTCCTCAAGGTTGTCGATCTTAAAACCGATCTGACCCAACTCAAATCCCAAAACTTTAGATTGCAAAAGATCTCGTTGTCCAGCACGATTAACCCAACAGCGTAAATGCCGCAAAGCGATTTTATCTAATATGTATAAATCCATATGCACGCATACTGCTGAGTACCCTGAAACATCATCCTTCCTGCATCATCTCTAGATCTATGTCTAGGCGATGTAGCGATCCTACTTTGATTTATGAGACGAATTCCTGCGAAAATTCGTTTCATAAAAGCCCAAAATCCACAAATAATTGAGGATTGCTATCCAAAACGCGAGACAAAGCGCGGTAAGACAAAGAAGTAGTTAGGGCATCGCTAGTTCAAGCCAATCCTTTAATGTAGGTAAACCTGAAACAAGGGTGAGGTCGTATTTTAAGGGCGTAATTGTAATGTAATTATCCCGAATTGCTAGTATATCTGTCCCTGGTGCGGCCTCCTCCTCTATGACTTCGCCAGAGAGCCAGTAGTAGATTTTGCCCCTAGGATCGACTCGTTTTTCAAAGATATCCCGATAGCGTCTAATTCCCAGTTTAGTCACAACGACACCACAAATCTCATCAGCGGGAATCGCTGGGACATTAACATTAAATAAAACTGGTTCAGCAATTGGATGCCGCGCGATCGCTTCGACTAAGCGCTTGGCAAACTGAGCCGCTGCACTAAATTCCATAGAAGTAAAACTGGTCAAACTAAATGCCACACTTGGCAATCCCTCTAACACTCCCTCCATCGCCGCTGAGACAGTTCCCGAATACAAAACATCTGTCCCCAAGTTAGCCCCGCGATTAATCCCGGATAGAACTAATTGTGGGCGTTCTGGCATTAATGCATCTAAAGCTAGCTTCACGGAATCCGATGGGGTGCCAGAACAAGCCCATGCCTTGACCGCAGGATGGTAGATATTCTCGATCGCATCAACGCGGAGAGGTTGATGAATGGTAAGTGCGTGACCCGTGGCGGAACGTTCGCGATCGGGACAAACGACGGTAATTTCGTGCTCGCCATCACTAAGAGCATCAGCCAGCGCTTTAACTCCAGGTGAATAGATGCCATCATCATTACTAATCAGAATATTCATTAGTTAGTTGCAAGTTCTTTATTGACAATTTGATTACACGAGCATTTTTGCAATCTACAAATATAGCCGCTAGACTTCCCATACTAGCAATTCATTCTTTATTCTTCACGCTTGCATTTATGACTGCTTTCCCCCCTGAACTGAAAAATCTACGCGCCACTCTACGCACTGGCCAGCAATTAATGGCTGACTGGAATGGTGGCGAATTGGCTGTTTCCGCCGTACCAGGGGCAGGGAAATCAACCGGTATGGCGGTGGCCTCGGCGATCGCGATCGCTAAATATAAGCTGCACCGCAATCAGCAGTTGGTAATCGTCACATTTACGCGCTCTGCCGCTAGCAATATTCGCAAACGGGTGCGAGATATTCTGCAAACGATGCACTTACCCCAAAGTGCTTTTACAGTCAATACGCTACATGGCTTAGCATTTAGCATTGCGAGCTCCCAGCCCACGCTCTCTGGGTTGGGCAGTAGCACTGTGCAAATTATTTCCGAACCGCAAAAGCAACGGCTGATTCGGCAAGCGACGACGCAGTGGCTAAAGGATAATCCTCAGCTCTACGAGCAATTGGTCATGGGTCGGGGTTTTGATGGCGAAGACACGGAAAGAATGCGACGACAGACGGTACTTCGTACAGATGTCCTGCCTGGTTTAGCCAAGGAAGCGATCGCAGCGGCAAAGAGTTCGAGCCTTACGCCCGACGATTTACTCTACAGCGATGCAGGGGACATTCTGCTGGTGGCAGCAGGTTTGTATGCTGCTTACGATCGCTTGCTGCGAGCGCAAGGGGCGATCGACTATGACGATATGATTTTGGGCGCACTGCGAGTACTGGAAAACCCATCTGTACGAAGTTTTTGGCAAGAGCGGATCTTTGCGGTATTTGAAGATGAGGCGCAGGATTCCTCCCCTTTACAAACAAAATTATTGGAGATTTTGGCGGAAAATAGCCCCGAAGCAAATCGAGCGGATTCAACTGAACCGATCGCCCCAGATCGCCTTAGCATTAATAACTTGATTAGAGTTGGAGATCCCAATCAGGCGATCAACTCCACGTTTACCACCGCTGACCCCAGATTTTTTAATGAATTTTGCGATCGCTGCGAGCTCAAAGGTCGTCTAGTCGAGCTAGATCGAGCAGGGCGCAGTACTATGCCCGCGATCGCGGCGGCTAATTTTGTGCTGGAGTGGGTAAATCAATCTCAGTATGCCAAGCTAGAAAAGCCATTTCGCTTCCAAACCATTCATCCTGTCGAGTCTGATGATCCGCAGATTGATGCCAATCCTGTCGCCCTAGGGAAAGGAGTGGAAATTCAATTTCCGCAGGATATCGAGCAAACAGCTCAATTAATTGGGGAGAGAGCTAAGCAACTATTCGAGTCGAATCCCAATCTCAGCATGGCAGTGCTGGTACGCCAGCATAATCAGGGTAAATTTATCTGTGAATCCTTGCGGGAATGGTCGAAAACCAATGAAATTCCAATCTATGATGTGGAACAAAGCGATCGCCGTTCCCGCGTACCGTCAGATATGTTAGCAATTTTGCAGTTTATCGATCGCCCCCATTCTCCCGATAATCTGAAGTCAACTTTGGCGGTACTAGCCGAGCGGCAAATTATAAAACCGCAGGATCTAAATGCCTTAGCCAGCGCCCCAGAACAATTCCTTTATCCTACTATTCTCGACCCCGAACTGTCTGCGATCGCGCTTGCGGCACAGGCCAAATGTATAGGATTATTGCGGGCCAAGTTAGAGCTGCCTCTATATAATCTCATCCCATTCATGGCAATGACCTTAGACTATGACCAAGGGGAACTAGCAACAGCAGATAAATTATGCGATCGCCTCAATCAGCAACTCGTTGGCAACTATACGATGGCAAGTGCGATCGAGGCTTTGCAAGAGATTGTACTATCCGAAAACTTTGAAGCAGTCGAGGAAGAAAATTTAGAAGGACGCTACATGAAACCTGGACAGATTACGGTAATCAGCTTGCACAAAGCCAAGGGATTAGACTGGGATGTTGTATTCATGCCGTTTTTACACGAGCGGATTATTCCAGGAAAGTTGTTTTTGCCAGAGTCTGTCAAGTTCCTAGGAGACTACACATATCCTGAAGTGGCGCGCGCTCAGATTCGCGCCTTTATCCATAATGAACCCATTCCTGAACCTGCGATCGCGTGGGAGCAATGTCAAATGCTAAAACAGGCAGAAGAGTTTCGACTATTGTATGTGGGTATGACTCGTGCCAAGCGCTTGCTAGCGCTATCAGCCTGTAGTAGCGTCCCATTCAACTGGAATAATCTTGATAGCAGCATTGAGAATGCGCCTGCTTGTCCCGCGATTTCCGCCCTAGTGCAAAAATTTCCTCAGTTTGTCGTGCCAGTTTAATCCCTCTAAACTACGCGTGGCGATTAACCTCTGCCTGCAACCACTCATCTACGGGCTGTCCGTCGCGACGACGCAGTTCGATTCCCACCAGACTTGCAGCCTTAGAACCAGGCTCAGGCATTTTGGGAAGCAGGATAATGTCGTAATCCTTTGGTTCGTGACCGCGCTCCTTCAGCCATTCTTGTACTTTAATCTCGGCAAACATGGGTTGTCCCTGTTCGACCAGACGATTGACCTGGAGGCGCAGAGTGAAGGGATTGATTTGTGGCATAGATTTTATTTTACTGCAATGCTTGAGCAAACAAAGGCATCAATATTTCTGCAAATTTTAAACATCACCCTTTGTCTAGAGCACTTCCTGTGCATTTAGTGTTAAATCTCCAATTTTTGACCCAAAATATGCCAAATAGAGGGGATTCCAAAGGCGAACTTAGAATACGATTATTAATATGCACTGCACACATTCCGCAGGTTTGATTAAACATAAAATAATTATAACGAAGCAACGGTAGTTTCAGAGATCTTGTTATTAACAATAAGATACTTATTAAGCAATACTTCGGACAATTTTAGAGAACTGACAATAGAATGAGGGTTTTAGCCCTGTTCTACGGTCAAACTACTCACGAAAACCAAGGGCTTCAGCCTCTTTCCGAAAAACTGTCCGAAATATTGTTAAGAATAGTTTTAATAGATTAATCTCATATTGAGTCTCAAAGAAGAGATGGATCGCAGAACTCCTCATCCATGAGCTTTTTAGATAATTATCCAGTCTCATGAAATACTTGCGAAATATGGGGTACTGATATATGTACAATAACTATATAAATAGCAAATTATGAATTTTGCCAGTAGCAGCTATAACTTATGCAGTAGCTAAGGAGGGTGTGTTATGACCCAAATCCAAACTAAGATCGATCAAATTGACATCAAGACTTTTTACGAACGGCTTGCCCAATTTGGGTTGAAAGAGCGCTATGTCCGTGAAAAGTTGCTGCCTGATTGGTGGGACAAAGAATTTGAGAAAACCCAAGGAGCGGTAGTTGAAGCCGCTGCGTATGTGTCGGGGCGCATTAATCTAGATATTACCTCTTTACTACAAGTAGATACACAACCCAAATTTAAGGAAACTTGTAAACATAGTTTTAAAGTCAGAGAGGGGACAGGTAAGGATCAGTTAATAGTAGTCCAGGGTATGGCAGATCGTATTGCTGAACTGATTACCTATGCTTGTATTCCAAATGCTAAGAGCTTAGACGGTATTTCAGCAATTACGATAAGAGACGAAATTCTTACAACTGAAAGATTTGTTACCTTGGAAGGGCTGCTAAAGTTTTGCTGGCATTATGGTGTTCCAGTCGCTTACTCCAATAAGTTCCCAAATGGACAGAAAAAATTTGATGGGATGGTTGGATGTTTTTATGAGCGTCCAGCTATAGTAATTAGTCGTAAGCATACTTCGCCAGCATGGCTATCGTTCATTTTGGCGCATGAACTAGGACATATTGTCAAAGGGCACGTTAAAGATATGCCTATTATCGATCAGGATATTAAGCCTGATGCTGGGGAGACAGATATTCAGGAAATCGAAGCTAATGATTTTGCCGTAGAGCTTTTATTTGGCAAAAAAGAAGCCGATTATTCTATCCCATCCAAGCTTGCCAGTGCAGCTCTTGTTAATTATGCTCAGGAATGCTCAGAAAAAGATGCCGTCGATCCTAGCGCAGTGATTCTAAACTATGCTTGGCACAAAGCCAATCTAGCTACAACAAAACGAGAGAGAGGAATTGTTTGGGCAACAGCAACCAATTCCCTAAAGGTTCTTGAGGAGAGTGTTAGTGCCCCATTAGTTACGATCAACAGTTATCTGACTCAGCAGCATTTAGATTGGGATCGGCTAAGTGATGATAACCAAGAATACCTTGAGCTGATGATTGAGGTGTAATTCTTGTCCATAGCCTGCTTTGTTGATAATGATGCCATCCTAAAGTTAGTGGCTTGCGATCTATTTTGGGACGCGATCGAAGTTTTAGGTATAACTCAATCAGACTTACGAGTTTTAGCTAGTGCTAAGTATGTTTTTAAAGGGAAAAAAGTTAGCGGTAGGTATACGGAAAAGATTCGCAATGCAGCAATGGCAGTTGCTGAGCAGTGTAAGCAAATAGAAGCTGAGTTAAGTGAGGAGTTGAAATCGATCAAGATTGATGGTCTCGATCCTGGTGAACTAATTTTACTTTCTGCGACCAAATCTGAACCTGCGTTCTATTTAGTCACAGGAGATAAACGGTGCATGGTGGCTTTGGCAAATGAGCTAGGTTTGACTAAAACCAGGGAAAGACTGACAGGGAAAGTGGTTTGTATTGAGCAGCTAATCTTAAAGCTAATCCCTACACAAGGTTTTGAGAATGTTTTAGCCAAGATTTTGCCTGCTTTAGAGTATGACAAAGCTTTGAAAGCTTGTTTTGGATCTGGGATGCAGTCAACAGAGGAAAATGTTGTGCTTGCTTTGCAAGGATACGTTGCTCACTTGCAGCAACATGCTTCTGGGCTTTTAGCTGAACTTTAATCCTCATGCTATAGGTAGTGTAAACCAGAAAGTAGCCCCTTGATTGGGTTGGCTAGTCGCACCAATCTTGCCGCCATGAGCTGTGACAATTTGGCGACAGAGATATAAACCTAAACCTATACCAGTAGAGTATTTAGCATGTGTTCCGTTAATGTATAGATCGAAGAGTCGATCGCATTCTTCGATACCAGAACCATTATCTTGCATGGTACAACGGAGCATTTTGTCTTCTCGGCTGACACTTATTATGAGTTGAAGTCCAGGGAGATTATGCTTAATTGCATTAATAATCAAATGCTCAAATAAGCGACGAATTTGGATCGGATCGGCATTAACCTTGGGTAATTCTGGAGATAGGCGGTTAATAAGCTTAGCTTGATTCCTTTGAAATATTGCGTCTAGATCGGAGATGGTTGCGGTTAGGACATCGTAAAGGCTTAGTGGTTGAGTTTTTAGGTTGTCCCCCTTTACCTCTGATGTATGCGAATCGAGCAGTAGATTCAACATTTCCAACTGGCGATCGCTGCTCTGAATCATTCTCTCCAATACCGAACATGGGACTTCTACTGTAGCCTTGTCAGTAATAGTACTGGTAGAATTAGCGCTATTAGAGCACCAGGAATTGTCGTACTTGGCGCTATGGTGTACCGAGTGGGCTGAGTGAATTGATTGAACTGATTGAACTGAGGGCGTGACCGCTCGCTGTAAAAGATTTTTTAGTACCAGGAGCATACCCATGATTGGTGTGCGTAGATCGTGGGAGACCGCATGGAGAAAAAAGTCTTTCACCTTTGATAGTTCTTGCAGTTCCTCAATTTTGTGCTGTAATTCTTGGGTGCGTTCCTGCACTTGGCGCTCCAAGTTGGAGTTCAATAACTGTACCTGTTCGTATAGTTGAGCTTGCTGGATTGCGATCGCCACTTGGGTTGCCAACTTCTCTAATAAATCAATTTCGGACTGTTCCCATTGGTGCGGACTGGAGCACTGATGAGCGGCTAATACGCCAAACAGCACATCTCCCAAGAGAATGGGCACAATCAATGCTGCTTGAATTTGATACTGCTGAAATATTTGGTAGCGCTTACAACCTGCATCAATTTCAGAAATGTCATTAATCACAATCGCATTTTGCTGCTGTAATACTGTCTCTACCTCTCTGATATAACTCTCATCTGCTACCCAACCCATAATCGAAGGATAATTGGAGTCAACGGATTCCGCTACAATTTTACCCATTGTCCCCCGATCGGCCAGACCGATAAATATCCGATCTACCAGGAGTAATTGCCTGATTTCGGTGACAGTAGTATGTAAAATTTGGTCGAGGTTTAACGATCGGCGAATGCGGAGCGCAATCTCACCCAAGAGGCGATCGCGCTCTAGCGCAGCTTGTAGTTGGGCTTCGGCCTGTTTGCGATCGCTAATATCATTGGTCATTGCCAGAATGCATGGCTCCCCCTCAAAGTCGATCAATTCAGCGGAAACTAACCCGACACAAATATTGCCAGACTTGCGTCGAAAGCAATATTCCACATTTTTGACTATGCCCTGGTCCATTAAAAGCTGCCTTATTCTGAGGCTATCAGCAGGTTCGAGCCAAATCTGCAACTCAGACGCAGTCCGCCCAATTACCTCTTCTCTTGTATAACCAGTCAGACGGTGAAAAGTATCGTTAACCTCAACATAGCGACCTTCTTTGAAGGTAGAGATCGTCACAGCACCAGGACTGGCCTGAAATGCTTTAGCAAATTTTTCCTCTGACAGTCGCAAAGCTGCTTCAGCTTGCTTGCGCTCCGTTACATCTCGAACAATTGCGATTATATGCTGATCCGCCAGAGGCAATAGTCTAGCCTCAAAGATCATCTCTCCTTTTGGGCTGGGCAAGGCATATTCGACACTCACTAATGATTTAGTTTCGACCACTTGAACGATCGCCGCATCAATCTGTTCTGCCGCACCCTTAGGCAAGATATCCTGTACTTTTTTGCCGAGAAACTGCTCTGGGGGAATGTATAACTCTGTCGTACTGCCCGCATGGTAGTCAAGCACTGTACCGTCAGGATCGAGCCGAAACTGCAAATCTGGGAACGTCTCAAAAATTGCCTGTAAATTAGAGGTTGTTTGCCTTAGTTGCGCCTCCACTTGTGAGCGCTCGTTAATGTCATGTTTTTGTCGATCGCCAAGCTTATCGATCAAATTTTTCAACTTGGCAAAAGCATCATCATCTCGGCAACATTCCCGAAGGATGTCAAGATAATCTGATTTGTCGATGCTTGAGTCGTCGATCATAGTGGTTCAAAAAAGCAAAGTCAGGTTAGCATCACAGTCACAAAATTCGCCAGCATCATATTTTCAGGACTTACGATTGGTGAAAGAGAACTCCAGATTTTAAAGGGTTTGGGCTTTGCTCTCAATTGGGGGGCAAAACCCTCAAACTCCCTGCCATTAGGTTTGTGTAGACTTGCCTGAGTAAATCCTATACTTAATATATCTAGAGTCAGGCAAGGTAACATCCTGCTTTAGGTTTGCTTAGCGCCACGATGTCCGATCGTTTGTGAAGACTTCGGAGTATCATGACTCTGCATGTGAACTACAAAGATTATGGAAGTACATCTGTGCCTACATTTATAGAATTAATGTGGGCAGTAACAGGACTTTTGCTCACCATTGGCAGTACATTTTTACAGCCCGCGATTTTACTCCCGCCTGGACTAAGTGGCGACAGTGCAGTGATTCAGCCAATCGGCGCCACAATGCAAATTGGGGCTGTGTTACTTACAGGTTGTTTGGGTGGGAAAAAGGCTGGGCTGTTATCCCAGTTTGCATATATTTTTCTAGGGTTGAGTGGGTTTAACGTGTTTTACCATGGTGGCGGTATTGATTCGCTGCGATCGCCAGTCTTTGGCTACTTATTAGGCTTTATCCCTGGAGCTTGGTTATGTGGGGCTATAGCTTTTGTGCGTCCCCTAACATTGCAGCGGATCGCAATTAGCTGCTTTTGGGGTTTAGCCGCAATTCATTTAGTAGGAATTATCTATGTTTTAGCGATCGGTATGCCTAACTTTGCGCTAATTCAGCAATATTTATGGCAGTACTCAGTCCAGCTACTACCGGGTCAGTTAGTTGTGGTTTGCGGCACGATAATCGTTGCAACATCTTTGCGCCGCCTGTTATTTTACTAGCTCACTACAGGAGCGCGACATACCCACACGCAGTCTCTGGGAACTGTATGCGTGTCTTTGAGAATAATCTCGTAGTTTAAATGGGTCAAGAATTTTTCCATGATGCCATCTGTCATCACCGAAAAGGCCGTGCCACCTCTACGTCCCTGAAGGTTATATTCCCACTCAGTTAGAAATTTTTGCCAACCCAAATCGCTTAATGTATTGCCGTGGTGAAACAGGCAAAGGCGATTGCCGCGCATTAATCTTGGGATTTGGGTTAGGTAGTTGAAGATGTCTCGGGGTTCAATATGTACCATCGTGTCGTAACAAAAGCACATATCAACCGAACCTGATGCCACTCCATCTAAAGTCAAACCATCGAGCTTGACATAGTTAACGCGTTCTTCGCCGAGACGCTCCCGCGTTACTTTTAACATGTTCGCGGCAATATCAGCACAAATCAGGCGATCGCAATATTTCAGTAATAAGGCACCAGTTTTACCACCGCCAACGCCAATTTCTAGCACTGTGTCCGTAGAACCAATGTGGGGTTGGATAAAATTTTGCTCGATTAAAGCTTCATATTCGGCCAAAGACTCCGCCGCACCTGCCCCTTTACCAATCCATTCATCACCAATATGACTGAGATTAGGGTGTAACTGCTCCCATTTGCTAGCATAGCTGTCCCAAGCTTCTTCGTAATTAACTTTGGGTTTATTTTCTGGGTTATTTTGCTGCTGTGATGTCGAATCCATAGGTTAGATCGTTTTAGGGTTCTAGGATTGATTGCCCAAGGCATTGTAAAATGTTTCGTCATCTTATCAGGTGTCCTCTTGATTTCCCTCGATCGCGTTCAGCAAATTTACAACCAACCGCTCACCTCTCTGGTGTTTGAAGCGCAGACGATACATCGTCAGCACCACGAGAGCGATCGAGTCCAGCTATGTACTTTGGCAAATATTAAATCTGGCCGTTGCCCTGAAGATTGCAAATACTGCGCGCAAAGTGCCCGCTACAAGACGGAAGTGGAAACCTATCCGCTTTTACCTGTAGATGATGTGGTCGCGCAAGCCAAAGCTGCTAAAGCCAGTGGTTCTACCCGTTTCTGTATGGGAGCAGCCTGGAGGCAGGTGCCTGATGGGGAAGAATTTGAACGCATCCTACAAATGGTCGAGGCAGTTGTGAATCTAGAAATGGAAGCATGTGTCACGCTTGGCATGTTGCGCCCCGATCAGGCTCAACGCTTGGCAAAAGCTGGCCTTACCGCCTATAACCATAACTTGGATACTTCTGCCAACTTTTACCCAGAGATTATTACCACTCGTACCTACGGCGATCGTTTGGAAACAATCAAAGCGGTATCGGCAGCGGGAATTCAACTCTGTTGTGGTGGCATTGTCGGCTTGGGTGAAACCGATCGCGATCGCGTGGAATTACTGCACGTACTGGCCAATCTTGACCCTCAACCTGAGTCAGTGCCGATTAATGCGCTGGCTCCCATTGAAGGCACGCCGCTAGGCGATCGCCCTGACATCGATCCAGTAGATCTAGTGCGAACAATCGCCACCGCTAGAATAATTATGCCAAGCGCTGTTGTGCGCCTATCTGCGGGTCGAAGGTTACTGAGCGTAGCCGAACAAGCATTGTGTTTTTTGGCTGGAGCAAATTCGATTTTCACGGGTGAGCGATTACTAACTAGCCCGAATCCTGGACTAGATGCCGATAGCCAAATGTTGGAGCAACTTGGACTGACTCCCTTGGAGCGAGTCATAGATCGCCAATTTGTCGTCAATGAAACTTAGAAGTTAAAACTGCCTATCAGGGCAGATTGGATGTGACGGATAAAATGTTCTGTGTTACTTTAAACTTTGGTCTTTTAGGCTCAACGACTGATGCCGAGAAATAAGTATTATTCATCGTATTCAATGGGGCGCTCTCAACCAAGATCCTGGCTGCGTACAGGGTTATTGGTTGTTTTAGTTGGCATACCCTTAGGTTTATTACTGCTTGAGCTGTTGGTGCGCGGTGTTGTATTTGTCACTGGCACTACTAAACAGCTAGAAAATTCTTTGAGTGGATCTGCGGCATCAGCCTACACTCTCAAGCTTGAGGATGCTAATGGCAAACCCTATCCTGGTTTGACATCTTCAACAGGAGATTTGCAAGTTCGACGCAGTCCACTCTTGGGTTACGAACTCGTTCCCAACCAAAATCAGAAGTTCTGGCAAATCGATAGTCATGGCTTTCGTCAAACGGGCGATTTGCCATTGGCTAAACCTAAGGGCGAAATGCGCATCTTTGTGATTGGGAATTCTACAGCGTTTGGCCAAATGGCCGACAGCAATCAGGCAACTCTAGCAGCAAAGCTCCAGGTATTATTACAGGATCGCTTGAAGGCGCAAGCTCGGCAACCAGAAAAATTTAAACCAGCCGAAACTCCTTACTTCGCGGAACAGGTCATCGCCATTCAATCTTTGCCCGATCGCCTGAAAGTAGGAGATTATCGTGTAATTACGGCGGCGGCACCTGGTTATACTTCTGGCAACGAGTTAGCGCTATTAGTACATCGGGTGATGGCATTTAGCCCCGACTGTGTAATTATTCTCAATGGTTATGAA
>JANMRU010000032.1:0-2761 GCA_031388585.1 Pseudanabaena sp. SOY_30_concoct_251
GGCTTTGGCTCTCTGGTGCGTAATCTGCCGCGATTGACAACTCTGTTGGATACTGCGCTCAAACACGATCTCCTCGCAGCAGATGACCTGGAACAAATAAGCGCCTATCAGAGTAATATCGCCGTGACATGGCTGTTTTCTAAGGGTATGATGGTTCCCACGGGTAAGCATCTGCCACCGGAACGGGTTAACTCCATGCTGAATACTTTCTTTGGTGTGATGGCAGATCAACCTCTAGCGGTCAGCGATCGCTTCATCAAAGATCGTTTAGGCTGGCTGATGTTTAATCGCCTCGCTGTAATTGCAGCCGCCAAAAATCCAGCTCTGATTGCCTGGATTTGGGAAATGGCGGGCGCGGGTGAGATGACCAAGTGGTTAGGCAGCTATGCAGCATTTACGGGCAGTGCGATCGCCAATGCTCTGCTGGGTGGCTGGCTACCCCAATCTTTACGCCGCCTGCAACCCTGGATAGAAGCTAAATCCCCTAAACTATGGCTGCGTTTGCTAGCCTACAGTTATGCACTCAACTACTCAATCGGCAAACCAGATAATAAAGCTAAGCCAATCGCTAAGACGATCGCAAATAAATCCTAAATCCTGGAGGTACTATGGACGCTGTAATAGTTGACTTCAAATCAATTGTGGATATGACTGATGAGCAGTTTTATCAACTGTGTCGAGTTAATCCTGATGTAAAATTCGAGCGCAATGCTCAAGGAGAAATCATTATTATGCCACCCACAGGCGGAGAAACAGGTAGAAGAAATATCAAAATTGCCCAGCAACTTGCTAATTGGGTAGATGCAACTGATTTAGGGGTATCTTTTGACTCTTCAACTTGCTTTAAGTTGCCTAATGGAAGCGATCGCTCCCCTGATGCAGCCTGGATTGCCTCAGAACGATGGGATAGTCTGACACCCATTCAGAAAGAGAAATTTCCACCTATCTGCCCTGATTTTGTTCTAGAGCTAATGTCCCCTAGCGACAACCTCAAGGATACACGCGCAAAAATGCGCGAATATCAGGCTAATGGAGCGCGATTAGGATGGCTAATTAACCGCCATAATAAGCAGGTGGAAATATACCGTCAAGGACAAGATGTAGAGGTTTTACAACCTCCTCTAACTCTGTCTGGTGAGGATGTCTTACCTGGATTCGTGCTTAATTTGCAGCAAATTTGGGACTAACTGTTGTGCTCCATCCAGGCACGCATTTTCCCGGGATTCATTAAGCCATAGGGATCGACCATTTGTTTAAAGGCGAGCTGTTCGTAATTAATTGCCTTCATGCCACCGTCTTCGAGAATATATGTATGGGGATTTGCGATTAATACGCCCTTCTCTTCGTGATATTTAATAATCTCAGCAATTCGTTCTGGTGTCGTATATCTCACGACTTGAATTGCTGCAGGAATCGCCACACCGTTCATGCGAATGAATTCCAAATGCATCATTACTTCGTCGCCAAAATATTCGTACATATGCTGCACGAGATCCAGATTGGCATCATTAGGGAAAAGACTTTGCAAATAGGTGAGCGATGAATCGACACTGCGAGCATGAAGTGTAGTATGATTCCATGAGAATTCCACCAGACTCACTCCCTTACTAGCTTCCTGGGCGTTTTTTTCGTAGCAAAGATGACCGCCATATTCACTTGCCAATCCCCGAAATGGTTCTAAGTCTGTTTCTGAAACTAGAATGAGCGCACAGTGTGAATCATCTGGGATATAACTACGAAATGCGGCAAAGTAAGAAGGAATAGGTGCAGCATGGACGCTCACCATTTTCTTGACGATGCCATCACAGTTACTCAGCGCTTGCCCGAACCGCGCCGCCGTCATAAAATCTGAGAATGCGACGATGCACTCTGCCCAAGGGTATGCAGGCGCTAGTGGAATCTCTAACTCAGTGATAATGCCATTCACCCCGTAGGCATGGTTTACTTTCTGCACGTCGTCTCCCCTTAGTTCAATTACACGCGGGGTATCTTCCAATGTAACTACTTTCACCGCTCGGAGATTACCGCGATCGCGTAGTTGACCGTACGTAATTGAACCAATCCCACCACTGCCGCCGGCAATAAAACCGCCAACAGTGGCACTACGCACCGTGGACGGCACCATGCGTGATTCCCATCCAATTTCCTGAGCTTTGCGATCGAGTGTAGCAAGCTTAATGCCTGGTTCGACACATGCCAAACCAGGTTTTAGCCAACGAATTGCCTGCATTTTCGTCGTATCAAGGATCGCGCCACCGCATAGCGGCACGCTTTGACCGTAGTTACCCGTTCCGCTACCACGCACAGTTAGAGTCACTTTATGCTGCACGCAGGCTGCCGCAATTCGCAAAACCTCAGATTCATCAGCAGGACGCACGACGATATCTCCGACCTTGCCGCTCAAGATTGGCTCTAGAATCGGGCTAAACCGAAAGTAATCCTCTGATAGCTTTGCCACCTGAGTAGGTGCGGTAATTGTTTCAATGCCCTCTAAATCAGAGATGAATGCATTCAAATCCATTGATTTCCCACAACTTAGTTAATGCTCATATTTGAGCATTGTATGTCCTATAAGTTGGGCGGACGCATGCAAAAGCCAAGCTTTTTTGCCCTGCAGACAAAAAGCTTGGCTCTCTAGTTCTACTTGCTAGCTAACAGTTGTTGGCAGAGTAGCGAAGTCATAGGTGTTGCCTCCAATTTCTAAGGATTCAAACCCAGTTGTGTTCATTGTGATACCACCAAGGGTAAAAGTCACTTGTCC
>JANMRU010000055.1:0-24525 GCA_031388585.1 Pseudanabaena sp. SOY_30_concoct_251
CCATCACCACAGCCTCGCCCGCGGCAAGTCCAGCGGCCTCGGCTCGCACGGTGATCGCTCCGGTCGCGCCCTTCTTCGCGCGAACGATGACGAGCGCGAGGCCGTTGTAAGCCTGGCGTTCCGGCGACTGGAAAGACTCGAAGCTCGTGGCGTCGCCGTTGTCCGTGGCGACGATCTCGCCCGGACCCGAGACGGTGAACTTCAGCGCATTCTTCGAACGCGGCACGAGTTGCCCGTCCTTGTCGGCTACGGTCACGGTGATGAACGAGAGATCGTGTCCGTCGCCGAGAATGGCGGCGCGATCGGGCGCCATGAGCAGGCGCGTGGCTGCACCCGAGGTGCGCACGACGGCCTCAGCCCAGGGCTGGCCCTTCTTCCATGTCACCACCTTGACCTCGCCGGGCTGGTAGACGACCTCGTCCCAACGGAATCGATACTCGAGCGCGCCGCGTTTCTTGCGGCCCTGGGACGTGCCGTTGACGAAGAGTTCCGCCTCGTCACCCGAGCTGTAGACAAACACGGGCGTGACCTGTCCCTCGCGGCCGGACCAGTTCCAGTGCGGCAGGATGTGCGCCATCGGCAGATCGGGGCGCCAGCGCGCCTGGTAGAGGTAGTAGCGGTCCTTCGGAAAACCGGCGAGATCGACGATGCCGAAATAGCTGCTGCGCGACGGCACACGGATCTTCCCGAGGTCGGCCAGCTCCTTGGCCGCGAGCGCGCGCTGCGCTGGATCGGAGTAGTTGAGCAGGTTGGTGACGTCGGCGTTGTAGGGCGTGGGCTCGCCGAGGTAGTCGTGTTATTTTTGAGGCATCCCACCCAGATTTTTAGTCGCAGTACGCTGATCGATAAACTGTGGAGCTTCGATCGCTGTCCAGGTGAAGACGCAGTAAAAACGCACATTAAAGTATTGCGACAAAAGCTTAAGGCAGTTGGAGCTGCAGAGGACATAATTGAAACAGTGCATGGTATGGGATATCGCCTGCGATCGTCCACGCCCCCATCTCCCAACTAAATCTTCAGGCTCTGGGCTCAACATATGTTTCGAGCAATACGCTACCGCCTCTTATTGTCATATTTACTAGTGCTTGGCTCAGTTCTGACTATATTTGCTCTGTCGGTCAGAATTGTGTTTGAACGCAATCGGGTTGACCAGCTCACCGAAGATCTCACCACCATAGCTGAAGCTGCGACTAGAGAGCTACAGTTTGAAGATAATAAGCCTAAAGTTGATAGCGATTTTGCTGACAAGGATCTGAAGGGTCGAGACCGATCGCTGCAATGGTTTGATTCACACGGAAAACTTATAGTTACCCACGGCATCTCCTTCCCTCACTTACCAAGTGTACTCAACCGTCAAGGCAAGAGTTCTGCCAGTCAGGCACACACTCAAAGCGTCACTTTACCAATTGCCAGCAAAGACGGGCACCGTATCGGTTTCGTGCGAGCTAGCCAGTCCTTAAACGCTATAGACAAAACTCTAGATCAATTAAATTGGGGGTTAGGTAGCGGCATCCTCCTCGCACTCATACTCAGTGGTGCAGGCGGAGTTTGGCTCACGAGCCAGGCCATGCAGCCAATCGAGCACAGCTTTCAACAATTGCAACAATTTACCGCCGATGCCTCCCACGAGTTGCGCAGTCCCTTAACCGCGATCAAAAATAATGCCGCAGTTGCGCTCAAATATCCAACGGGTCTTCGCTCTAGCGATCGGCAAAAGTTTGAGGCTATTATCAGCGCTGCTAACCAGATTACTCATCTAACTGCTGATTTGCTCCTGCTTGCCAGGGTCGATCGAGCTAAACCGCATACTCAGGTACATCAACTCGATCGCATCTTAGCCGAGCTGATCCAGCAGTTACAGCCGCAGTTGGACGAAAAGGCCATTCAGTTAAGCCCAAATCTGATGGCTAATTTATCCGTTGCTGGTGAAGCCCCGCAGCTATCCCGTCTATTTCGCAATTTGTTGGAAAATGCCATTCAATACACGCCTAACGGTGGCCAGATCTCTATTAAAACAGGTGTTTACCGAAAATACATCCAGATTGAAATTGAGGATACGGGCATTGGCATTGCCTCAGCGGATATTAACAAAATATTCGATCGCTTTTGGCAAGCTAATAGTGCCCGCTCTTATCATTCTGGCGGCTCTGGTCTGGGTTTAGCAATTGCAAGAGCGATCGCGAACCATCACAACGGACAAATTAGCGTTACCAGCCAACTAGACAAAGGATCTATCTTTACAGTCAGACTGCCACTTGCAAAGCATCGACTACTTTAAATTGCTCCGATCCGTACGCGCGATCGCGAACCTCACCAATTCCTCACCTTTATCTACTAAGTTTGACAATGTCTAGCTTAGAAGGATCTTATATATGAAATCCAATTCAATTCGTACTTCTATTATTGCAGTTGCAATCGCACTGGGTTCTCTAACCTCCGGTATAGCCGTTGCTAATACTACAACTCAAAGCAAGCCCAGTTCGACTCCTAAAATAGCTGAAACCAAACCAGCTCCTAAACCCCCTGCAACTAAAACAGTTGAATATAAATGTGCTAACAAAAAGACTCTGAAAGTAGAGTTCTCTGACAAAGGTGCAAAGTTTGAGTTAGATAAAAAGCAACTAACTCTTCCTTCTGTCAAGTCAGCTTCTGGAGCAAAATACAGTGATGGCAAAACTACTCTCTCCACCAAGGGTAAAGAGGCTTTCGTAGAAGCTAACGGCAAAAAGGTACTCGATCAGTGCGTTTCCCCATAAGCTAGGTTCGTACATTAGAGATAATGATTTCTGGGGAAGATGGGCTGCACACCGCACGACCCATCTTCATTGCTTTATAGGACTATCCAACGAATCTAATTGTGCTTATCGCGATAGATAGAATGGGAGATATTATCAAGGCGATCGTTGAGTCTGGCTTTCTCCCAAGGCTGTAAACCACCACGAGTTTGGCTGTAGTAGGCACGTTGTAAGGCTACCGATGCTTCGCGTCTTTCAAGTTTGCGATATTCAGCACCGCTGATTGTGCCATTCTGAACACCTTTGTAAACACGTTGCTGTTGATTGATCATGCGATCGCGGATTGGACCCGCAGTAGCTGACATGGGGTTAGCTACTATGATTCCGACGGCAGCGCTAGCAGCAGCAAGGATTGTGCAGGATAAAAGCTTCATGATTTTTGCTCCAATTGCTTTGTTCTGCGGTTTAGACAACAGCACCTTAGAGAAGGTTCACTTTTCTATTTCTACTGCACCTAAAGATAGTAGTACCGATCGCTGTGCTTCTGTGAGACCTGTTACTCCAGTAATATTCATATCTTTATAAAGATCGTTGGGTTTAAGAGTTTTGTCGCAGATACCAGTTTCTATGTCCCAAAACTTAATTGTAGTATCCTGACTGCCGCTAATTAGATTTTTCCCATCAGAACTAAAAACGATCGCCCATACACGCCCCTTGTGTTCGGTTAGAGTTTTAATGCAGGTTTTGGATGGCAGATGCCAGAGTCGAATCGTGCGATCGTCGCTGCCACTAGCTAAAATTTGACCGTCGGAATTGAAGGCTAAGGACTTGATGCCATTTGTGTGATCTTGAAGATCGGCCAGACATTCGCTAGTATTGACATCCCATAACTTGATAGTGCAATCGTCGCTTCCCGTTGCCACAATTTGACCGTCGGGACTAAATGCAATAGCCCAAATCTGACCGCTATGACCGCGTAGAATTTTGAGGCATTCACCAGTATTGATATCCCATAGTCGAGCTGTGGTGTCACCGCTAGCTGTTGCTAGGATTCGATCGTCAGGGCTGAGTGCAACTGCCCAGATCCAGTTTGTATGGGCTTGGAATGTTTGCAGGCACTGTCCGCTCTCATGCTGCCAGAGTTTGGCAGTGTTATCGCAACTTCCTGTAACTAGCATGTCCCCTGTGCGGTTAAACACAATCGAATTAACCAAACTGCTGTGTCCATGCAGAGTTTTGAGATATTGCCCGCTTTGTGCATTCCATAACTTGAGGCGATCGCTACCAGTAGCGAGGACTTGACCATCGGGGCTAAACGCTACAGCCGAGACCCAGTGTAAGTTTTCGCGCAAGATCTTATCGCAATGGTTGGAGCCTAGATGCCATAGTCGAGTTGTGCGATCGCTACTACCAGCAGCAATGATTTGGCCGTCAGGGCTAAGTGCTAAAGAACGGACTTCAGCTGTATGTCCTTTGATTGTTCTGAGGCATTTTGCAGTTTGGACATCGCAGATTTTAATGATGTAGTTATCACTGCAGGTGACGATGAGATCTGCGGTTGGACTAAAAGCGACCGCCCAAACCCATCCACCGTGACCTGGTAGGGTCTTGGAGTGACTACCAGTGGTCAAATCCCATAGCCTCACCGTATTGTCATCGCCACCGCTGACTAAAATTTGACTGTCATAACTAAAAGCAATCGATTTGACTAAACCACAATGTCCGCGCAGTTTCTTTACTAGTTTCCCCGCACCGACATCCCAAAGTCCGATCGTGCTATCAACGCTGCTACTGGCTAGGAATTCTCCATTAGGGCTAAAGGTTACTGCCCAAACCCAACTAGCATGACCTTCGAGCGTCTTAGTGCAGATACCTGTGTTGACATCCCATAGTTTGATCGTACGATCATCGCTGCCGCTGGCTAAGGTTTGACCATCAGGACTAAAGGTGATCGATCTGACTAATCCAGAATGACCGAGTAAGGTTTTGATAGAGCGATCTCGATGAATATGCCAAAAGCGAATTGTGCGATCTGCTCCTGCACTAGCTAGGGTTTGGCCATCGGTGCTAAAGGCTACTGACCATACCCAATCGCTGTGTTCGTGGAAAGTGCGCAGACATTCTTTTGTGCTAACATCCCAAATTTTGACTGTTTTATCGTCGCTACAGGTGGCGATCGAGTTGCCGTCAGGGCTAAAAGCTAGGGATAATAACCAACCACTATGCGCTCTGAAACTGACTATTTGTTTGCCATCAGGTATGCTCCATAGATGGACTTCGCCAGTGACGGTACCTGTGGCAAAGAGATGTCCCTGGGGATGGAAAGCAAGAGAGATGATGCCACTAAAGATCTTTGTAAAAGCTGATTTCGATAGATCGCTGTGAGCTAGGTTCACGCCAGATAAGTTGCGATCGCGCAGATCGGCTTGCCAAATTATTAAGTCAGAAAAGTCGCGATCGCTCAAATCTATTTGCATCTGACATAGCAGATTGAGAATATTGCCTGCGGCGTAGCCAAGTTCTTTAGAAGCTTGTTCTCGTATGTAGGATAGAATTTGCATTAGATAAAGATCTACCTGCGTTTTGTTCCCAAGAGCGACCGTTAATTGTTCGATAATCGGTTGGATAATTAGCCGCAGTTGGGTTTCTCTCACATAATCCTTTGCTCTTGCTTGGAGCAGAGCATGATTGTTCAGTAAGACTATGGATCCTGTTAGGATTTCCTGACTGATTTGCTCGATTAGGACTGCTGTTACATACTCCATGACAACGGACTGTTGCGTAAAACTGCTCGATTTCCCTTCGATTAGCGCTCTCCGCTGCAAAGACTCTAAAGCTCCTAACAACATACGCTCTGGTACTGAACCCAGGAGGTCATCCCGAAGCTCAGCGAGAGAAACGCGATCGCGATTAATCGCCAGCCAGTACATAATCTGCTTTTCTAGATCTGATAAGCGATTAAATTGCTGATCCAGGAGTCTCCAGATATCTGAGATTGCAGTAGCACCTCCATCCAAAAAAGTGGATATCTGACCATCAAATAAGTCTTTAATTGTGGTTGAAACAATCTTTAAAGCCAGTGGATTGCCCTGATATATATCAATTAGCGTTTCACAATCATGCTGTTCTCCTGCTAGACCCTTAGCTTGCAGTAGTGCTTTCCCATCTGATTGATTGAGTCCAACTACTCGCAGCGATCGCACTGGTAGTAGCTGACCTTCAAACCATCCCACCTCCTTCGGTTTCTCTCTGCTAGTCAAGATCAGGCAACTTTTATGATTGATTTCAGCTAAGCGTGTAAATAAAGTGCCGTAACCTTCATATCCTTCTTTATATTCCCCTGAGGTGCTGCCGCTTAGTAAAACTGATTCAACATTGTCTAAAATGAGCAGACACCGAGACGAGCGTAAATAACCAATTAAGCACGAAATAGCTCTGTCTATAGTTGCTGGGAAGCTAGCTTCTTGGCCATCAGAAAGAAACACTAACCAATTAAATACAATATCTTCAGGTAGGGGGGCATCGCGTAGCGATCGCCAGATCGTGCGATCGAACTGTCCTTGAAATATTTTGGCAGCTTTAACGGCCAGAGATGTTTTCCCTGCCCCACCTAAGCCGAACAGGGCGATTAGGCGACAATGCTCTTGTATCGTCCATTGCTCTATAGTCGCTAATGCTTCAGCTTGGCCGTAAAAAAGTGAAATATCAGGAGCCTCTCCCAAATCTTGCAGGCTATTGGCTAGTAATTGTTTAGGTAATAGGTCACTGGGTGATAAATCTGCTGCTGCTTCAGAGAGACATATATCGACCATTTCCGCATCTAGCAGATGACGATATCGCTCTAGGGCAGCTTGGAAGTTTGTCTTGCTTACTCTTTCTCCCAGTGCTTGTGAGAGTAGCTTCCATAGCTTTGGCCCAACATCTTGCTTGAGATATTCTGGCGTATAGCTATGGGACTGGGCGATTTCTTCATATTTCTGCCCTCGCATCGCACCACGAATTATGAGCTTTTCAATATCTTTCAGGTGTCTTCTCGCTGTTGCAAAGACAGCGGCATCGGCAATTTGAGATGCTTCATTAGTATCCATGTCTTTGTGGAGGCAATATCAAAGGATGTTTTAATAGTGTAACTGAATTTTCCTGAACTTTCCATAACAAATCAATACAATTTAGTGCCAAAAACTCCCCGATTTAACATTTGAGAATTCCCATTGTGATAAAAGGTATGGAAAAGTATGAAAAAGTGAGATCTTTGAGCAATAGTATTCCCATTTTCTATTAAGAGCTTAAGATGTTGATAATTAGCTGACTTTTAAAAAGCTTAGTTTAAGGATAAATACGAATGCAAATGGATATGAATATGAATAGAAATATTTGTGACATTAACGATTTAGCTCTTGAATTGGTTGCTCGGGATTTTAGTGATGGCCATATGCCAAATAATGGTGGACCGACTAAAACATCGCGCGCTTTAGCCATTATTCACCTTGCTGCGCATGATGCCTATGCTCAAGTGACAGGTTTTTTGAAACCGAAACTAGGTTCTTTGCCTCCCCTCCCACCATCTCTTCCTAAAGACGAGCCTACAGGGACTGTGGCACTTCTGAGTGCTGGTCTATTTGCGGCTGAGCGGTTGTATCCTGACTTTGTTGAACTCATTGCGGAAAAAGCGGCAGAGTGGAAAGTAAATACTAACCCAGATGCGGTTTGGTATGGTAGACAAATTGCTAATGCTTGGATTTCTTTTCGGAGTAATGACAAGTCTAATATGCCTCAATTGGATAATCTGTATAGTGAGGCTCCCGGTAAGCACCGGCCCGATCCAGTCGACCCTATGCAGTCTACGCTCGGTCGTAACTGGGGACAGGTAACGCCGTTTGTGATATCCAGTGTGACGGGTGATGCTCCCTTGTGCGCGCCACCTGATTTAGCCTGCCAGGAATATGCGAAAGCATTTGATGAGGTCGCAATTTGTGGCAAAGAGAATATTACGCGGCGAGATCCTGAATTTCGGGAAAAGGCTGTAATCGGTATTTTTTGGGGCTATGATGGTGCAAATAAACTGGGCACACCTCCGCGTCTCTATAATCAAGTTGTGCGGGCGATTCCAGGACTAAAAGACCTGCCTCATGCTAAGCAGATTCAGATTCTGACGGCGATCAATGTCGCAATGGCAGATGCTGGTATTGCCGCCTGGTACTGGAAATATCACTATGATTTTTGGCGACCTGTTATCGGAGTCCGCGAAGCAGACGCAGGTTGGGGCCCAACTGGTAAAGGAGATGGCAACTCTTTGCGCCACGAGAAGGGCGATCCGTTCTGGCTTCCTCTGGGCGCACCCAAGAGTAACCCCATTAAAGTTGGTAGTAATAATATCACGCCAAACTTTCCAGCTTATCCTTCAGGGCATTCAACCTTTGGTTCGGCATGTTTTGAGACAGCAGCAGCGCTATTAGGTAAGCGTCCCGAAGATATTATGGTTGAGTTTGTCTCTGATGAACTAAATGGGAAAACAACTGACTACAAGGGGGTTGTTCGTCCCAAATTGAAATTAAAACTCTCTCTCCGTCAGGCGATCGTAGAAAATGAGATCAGTCGTGTCTACTTAGGAGTCCATTGGCTGTTTGATGCTACTGGTGGTAGGACAGTTGGTGAAGCGATCGCGAAAAAAGTTATAGCTGCATTCTGCTAAAACTCTTTTGAACTCATCCCCTAATTCCAACTTGGTATAGCTACCGCCAATTAGGTTAGGACGGGGTGGAGGGGTTCTACCCCTCCGTGGAGGCATTGCCCCCACACCCCCAATTAAAATCTGTCCTAACAATCTAGGCGTTGGCTATAGATTGGGGATGAGTTCATCCACACTGTAGTTTAAATTGTGAGAGTGAGATCTTAAGATAGCTCAATTCTAAACTCCCTTTTTGGGGATCTAAAGCCCTTTGTGGGTAAGTTTTGTATGCGCAAGCAAGTTCTTGTCTTTTTGGCAATATTTCTCTCTATCTATTCTATAGCTTTGCTCTCCACATTATTAGTGAATCCAGGATTATTTGCAAATATTGTCGGTTTTTTGTCGGTACTAAGTTATATTGCGACTCTACTGCCAAGTCTAATTAAAGTTAATTCACCAAGTTGTAGAAAGGAGAAAATAGTAACCTATCTACTCAAATATCGTCGCCATATTGGGGTTACAGCGTTTAGTTTGGGGCTAAATCATGGCGTGTTACTAATTCTCAAAAGAAAATTAGATTTACTAGACTTCCATACTTATATTCAATATTTTCAAGGCTTCACTCTTTTACTGATCTTTACCGCCTTGGCGTTTACCTCAAGTGATGAAGCTGTAAAAAATCTCAAGAGCAATTGGAAAAAGCTACACCAATTGACATATATCGCCATCTTTGTACTGCCCTGGCATATTCTTGACAAGATGTTGGGACATTGGACGTATATAACGCCAATTGCAGTTTTGCTTGCGATCGTAGTGGCTATTTTATTCATTGTAAGGCGATACAAGGAAAACCTGAATTCGCTTCAGAAATCCTGATTTTGTCGATTTGTGTTATTTGTAAAGAAGAGAAAACTAATGAAACTCAAGTCTAGCTCGCTTCTCATAATCTGTCCTAGAAAGAGAAATAATCAAAGAGGGTTCACACAAATTGAGCTACTGATCGTTATTTTTATGACTGCCATTATGCCAGTTAGTATAACCTCCTTGCTGATGAATCATTATAATTCTCAACAAATCTCTCGATCTAGTCAGTATCGATAGACGACGAGAAAAATCACAAGAATATGATACAGATCACAAGAAACTAGTGTTCTGGATCTTTGACAATTCTAGATTGTTATAGAAAAATAGAGATAAGTAAGTTTTTGGCTTCAGTTCAGATATCATAGGCAATTTTAGCAATAGTATTCTATGGAATAGAAAAAACTATGAATGTTTCAGATTTTATCAATGTACACCATCGTTACCACGGAGAATTCACTCCAGGTAGTTTAGTCTTTGACTCTAACCTCCAATATTTTTCTAGGCGTGTAGGATTGATCTGCGCGTTGGAAAATGGGGGCAAAATCTCCCCTCAAGATGCCTTTAGTCAAATTGGAGAGTTATGGGATGCATTAAAAAGTTCAGCTTCTAACCTTCTGTAGCCTGGAGTCCTGCCCTGTAATTAATAGTGGGCTAAAAGCTAAAGTCAGAAGCAAGCAGACTAAGAAATCTCTATAATCAACCTATTGAAACGGGTTTAAGCTTTCAGCCTGTACTTGAGTGCAAGGCTATGCGCCTCAAATGTTTCGGGATAGGTTTGTAGTAGTTCTACTACTCCTTGCTCAGTTTGAGATAGCGATGTTGGCTGTACTAAGTTCTGTGCTTGGATGCGATCGCCACTAAGGTTTTGATTGAGATCTTGATTGAGATCTTGATTGAGATCTTGCCAAGTTACTGCTTCTATTCCCAGCCAATTTGCCAGGGTATTTGTAGTATCAGGATATTCGAGCAGTAACTGTTGAATGGCTTGTTCGGCAGTGGATAGTGTCGTGGTTTTAGCGGTGAGGGAGATTTGGCTTGCTGTCTCCAGCGGCTCTGTTTCCCATACAAGCGGTGCGCGGCGATCGAGTTCTTTCAGGCTATTGGGGAAGTTGTTACCTGCATCTTTGATTAGCGGTGAGAGTAGTTGCGACTGCGATCGCAAGCTAAGAATAAGCTGCGGCAATTGAGGCAATAGCACGGCATCGGGAACGGTTGCGAACAATTGATTGAGTAACTCTACGACGAAGCTACCCATGCGGGGTGCAAAAGCGAGCGCTAAGATGAAACCATTCAGGTATTCAGGGAAGGCTTGGATGCGCTGACGATCTTGTAATAGAGCGGCAAAAAAACTGCGAATCGTCGCTAAATCCTTGAGTTTAAGTAACCATTCTGCCGTCCATAACAATCCCATCTTAGCTGGATCTTCAATGGTTTGGGCGGTTTGCTGAATGCTTATTAACAACTGGCTGCGCTGGCAACCTAATGCCAAAGCTAGATTCTCTAGTGTGAAAATAAAACTGAGCATTGCGCTAATTTGGGTGGGAGAAGTGCCGCGATCGCCAAATGCAACAGGCAGGAGCGTACTGTAATGCGCGTAGCCCGTTGAGACAAATCTCTCGATCCAATTGGGTAACCCTGCGGGTGTACTGCGATAGTAATGGACAAGGCGACGGATGTGATCGAAAATGCTGGGAGCGTCTTCGGCGGCGGTTTCTTGGCTGAGTAGAGTGGTGGCATGGGAGCCAAGCATTTCTGTTAAGCGCGGATGATGCAAATAGAGTAGACTATCTTCTGCTGCCGCTAAGGCTTGTGCTGTTTTGGCTTCTGGTGCAAAAGACTGCTGTTTGAGACGTTGCTCTAAGACCTGTTCGATTGTGACTCCTTCGTAACCCAAAAGAATCAAGTCGCGCTGATACTTGCCAATGCGAACTTCCCAGGATTCCTGGACGGGTTTGTAACCAAGACTGCATTCGCCGATAATGGGATGGACGATATGGTCACCAGCCAGCCGCCGCAGCCGCCACAGCACTTCACTACAGATGAGTAGTTCTGGTTGTTGTCTGAAGTCGAGTAGAGCGCGTTGGTTGGTCTTTGCATAAAGATTGATGTTGAGTGCAGCGAGACGGTCGTAGACATTTTGCGCTAGTGGTGGAAGAGAAGCATAGCCCACGGTGCCGATGCGATCGCCACCTAATAAAATTCTGCAAATCTGGGCAACATTGCGCTTTTTGGGCGTGTAGTCTTTCTCTAGACAGGTAATCGCGGCATCCTGAAAGTCATAGGGACTGGGGAAGCTGCGCTGACGGATATTGGCGAGTAACATGGAGGTCTGTAAAATCGCGATCGCATCGGCAGTACTGGCGAGGTAGCCATTTTTGCGGGCTAGAGCCACAATATTCACACACCAGCTCAATAACTGATCTTGGTCGGCTCCTACTTGATCTGGCGATCTCGTTAGCAGTGAGACAAGCGTCCGATCTTGCAGATCTTCTCTCTGGTTTGGTTTAGCTGCCTGAATTGAGGTGATATTAGCCTTTTTCTGTTTGGCTTTAGTTGATTTTGATTTATCGGGTTTTGATAGGCTAAAGGGGGAGAGTTTAGCAAGTTTTAGACTTTTGCTCCAAGCGGACTCTGCCAAAGATATTGTACCTGCTGGGAGGTGAAATTGATATTCGATCGCAGTATAACTAGAAGGAATAATCCCATATAGCCAGGTGGTTTGTGATGCTTCTGGGATCTCAGCTTGGAGTGGATTAGCGATGCCATATTCGGGGACATCACTGGCGGCATGGGCAGCGCCGCAGATAAAAATTGCATCTTCAGGGCTAATTTGATGTGCCTGCATATGTTGTTTGATGCGTGTCCACATCAAGCTCTCCCGCTGACGATTGCGATCGAGATGCTCCTGATTAGTCCCCAACCTGCGAATCAGGCTACCCACCAAGCTAAACACCTGTCGATAGGTCTGATAGTCGGCGCCAATTAGCGCTTGTTCTACGTACTGGTCCCACCATTCTGCAAAATGGCGAGTCTGGGAATTTTTGAGAAGTGCTTGTAGAAAAGCATCGAAACTGGGTGCGATCTGTCCAATTTCGACTGCGATCGCGCCTCCATGAATTTCTATTTCTTCGCCGAGCTGTTCATCTTCATTCTCTTGCGAGTTGAGATCGGGTGGCTCCCACTGCACGACCAGATCGGTGCTGCGATCGACAAACACGATTTCGGTGGCAGGTGATTGCAGCGCATAGGCGATCGCCTGATATTCCGCCGAAGCCTCAGTTAATGGTGCGATTACGCTCAGGGGCATCAGATCGGCAACGAAGGTGCTCGATTCCGCTGCGAATGCCTGTAAAGCTACAGGTAGCTGGCAATCTGCTAAATTCTCGATGACGGGAAGCAGATCTTCGCATAGCTCTAGGTAAATCACCTTGGGTGGTCTTTGCTGTAAGCGTTGGACCATCTGGATTGCCGAGGTGGGTGAATGGTGACAAACTGGGAAAATCTCTAACGGTTCCTCCAGAACCTTTTTGACATCACTGGCGAGATTGCACAGCAATTGACTTAGAGGTTGTGTATCGTCGGCAAACTGTGCTGCCGCCGCTAAGAGTTGGGCTTGCAGAGGTGCGAGAGATGTGGGTAGATCTGTCATGTTGTTTCGCTGTTATCTTTTAGCTCATAGTTCTCATTGCTTCTTTCCCACCTTCTAGAAAGGCTTCCCATTCACCTTGATTGGCTTTTGTGCGTTGTTCGACAGTGGCGTGCCAAAAACGGTTGAGAATAGCGACATCCTCGGGTTGGCGGCGTACCAATGTGCCAATTAGAGAACGCGCAAGGATGCTCGCATCTAGCGCCTCATCACCAAAGTGGCGGCTGTAGAGCAGTGCATCTTCCAGTACACCAATTTGCTCGGCGGTGGAGAGGGCAGATTCTAAGCGCTGGTCATCAGAAGTAGCAGCAGCATTAGTTTCGCGCAGGTCAGCAAAGGTTTGCAGCAGCACATCCAGGAGTGTGGGCGGCACTTCGACCGTAAATCCATGTCGATCCAATAATTCTCGGGTGCGAAACAGCACGATTTCTTGCTCTTGTTTCTTATTTGTGACAATTGGCATGTGTACAAAATTGAAGCGGCGCTTAAGAGCTGAAGAGAGTTCGTTCACACCGCGATCGCGACTATTCGCCGTGGCAATGATATTAAAACCAGGTTTCGCAAATACGATATTTTCGGTTTTGAGTTCGGGAACCGACACATATTTTTCGCTCAAGATTGAAATCAAGGCATCCTGAACATCTGAAGTGCAGCGGGTGAGTTCTTCAAATCTACCCATCGCGCCAAGTTCCATCGCAGTCATCATGGGCGAGGAAATCAGAGAACTGCGCGATTGTCCTGTGGCAATCACCATGGCTATATTCCATGAATATTTAATCTGGTCTTCAGTTGTGCCCGCTGTGCCCTGTACCACATAGGTGGAATTTCCACAGATTGCCGCCGCCAGTAATTCTGCCAGCCAACTTTTGCCAGTACCTGGATCGCCGATTAAGAGCAGTCCGCGATCGGATGCCAGGGTGACGATCGCTCTCTCTGCGATCGCGGTTTCGCCATACCATTTTTGACCAATTTGGCGATCGAGTTTTTGGGCAGGAGTACTGCCAAGCACAAAGGTTCGCACCATCTGTGGCGATAGTAACCAGGAGAATGGTTTATCACCTTTATCGATGGAGATGAGATAATCTAATTCCTCACGATATTTCATCTCTGCTGGTTGGCGCAGTAGAGTAGGTTGCTCTTTTTCTTTCTCTTTTTTCGCTGGAGCCATAGGATTTATTAGGATAGTGATTAGCAAAACGTATTTGATCCTCCAAAATCCCCCTTAAAAAGGGGGATTTTGAGTAGTTCCCCCCTTTTTAAGGGTGGCTAGTGGGGATCTCTTCTCTAGCCATTTAAGTGACGATTAGCTTTTTTAATTCCAGAATCAGCTTTTTGGGCGAACCAGTTAAAATTGGCATACCCAAAGCTTTTAGTCGTGTGCGGAACCAATCATTGATGCTAAAGTAGCCTGAACTTGTGACCGCACCCACGGGAATAAAGTGGACTCCCGACTCTTTGAGCGATTTGATGTAATCGAATAATATCTGTTCGCTACCTCCTTCGTAAAAATCTGAAATCAGCACGATCGCAGTTTGACGCGGCTCTGAAACTCGTTTGGATGCTTCCACAAGTGCCTGATAGATATACGTACCTCCGCCAAGTTGAGTTCGCAATAATACTTCAAACGGATCTTGAACCCACGCGGTCAAATCTAGTACCTGCGTATCAAAAGCGAGTAAATGCACGTCAACATTGGGAAGTCCTGCAAAAATCGAAGCTAAGATCGTACATTGCACCATCGCATCTACCATAGAACCAGACTGATCGACCACCACAACTAAGCGAATGGGGACGCGCTTGCGGGCGGTATGCCTATAATAAAGACGATCCACGATCAAGCGTTTGGTTCCCGCATCCCAGTTCGTGAGATTTTTCCAGAGAGTGCGTTTGAGATCGAGATTGCGAAATACACGTTTGGGAGGCACTGAGAAATCAATTTTGCCCGATACCGCCTGTGCTACTTGCAGTCGCAATACTTGAGCTAGCTCGTCAACATACTGACGAATCAAACGTTTGGCATTTTTGAGCGCGACTCCAGAGAGATTGGCCTTATCCCGGAGGAGTTCTTCGATTAAGGGCATTGAGGGTGTGAGTTGCATTGCCAGGCGATCGTCACTCAAGACTTCTCGCAGTGCCATGCGATGCACTAATTCTCCTTCTAGAGCTTTGAGCGTATTTTGTAACTGTTCGTCTGCGATCGCAAAGCCATGTCCCCGACCTAAACCTGCGCCCCCAGCCATACTGGACTCGCCAGCGCCTTGACTTTCTGTTTCTCCTGCCTCTGGCTTATCCCCTTTCTGTCCTTGTAGTCCTGGTACGCCACAACCCAAGACTTGCTCTAGATATCGTTTATCCTGAAGCCATTGGGCATATTGGGCGGCGCTGACGGTAGGTGTTTGAGTATTAGCACCGAGCGTGTTGAGCATAAGTTTAGAAATCACCAAAGCCCGGCGCAGAGTTTTGAGATCGCTCCCTAGCGCGATTGGTTGTTCTAATTCTTGCTCCGTCAGCAATGGCTGTGTAAAGTCTGCTTCAAGGTCGGGATGACGCAGGAGTAAGTTCTCGATTCCCATGGTCGGATCTAAGATCGGTTCAGGCAAGCTCAGATCTTTGACAATCTGCTTAGCGAGATTTTCGAGAATTGGTACTTCTTTTTGACAACTCAAAAGATTGCTTAATAACCGCCAGTAAAGAGCTTGACGGCGGTTTGCGATCGCATTGGCATCTAGAGCGTCAGACATCATGGGTTACTTTGAGGGTCATTTTGCGATTTACTTAAGGTTGTACTTTTGCGTAATAGACGGCTAGAACGCTCTTGCAGAACAGTAATTTTATTTGGGTCGGGAGGTTTATTGAGGATCTCGATCGCGGTCTGACTGGGGCAAATTCGTTTGCTTTTGATCGTAATAAATAATGGTTGTACTGACCAATGTCCAGCGTCAAACCTGAGCAAGCCAAACATCTGTGCGGATTTGACAAGATTCTCCACCGTCAATGTTGATAGAGAACTAAGACGTTCCATTGCGATATCTAGAGCTGGATTTCCATCCCAATTCAGGCTAATCGCATCATTTTGATTGGTGATTTTATACCCACCAAGGAAAACTGGTTCTGCGATTTGGATGGGGTGGCGATCGCCAGGAGCAATACTGCATAATATGGGAATATCGTTAGTGGTATTAGGACTGAAGATATTAGCTAGTTTGAGTAGTTCGTAAGCTTCCCCCAAAGTCGGATTAACAGTATTAATATCCCAGATTAAATCTCCTGTAGGTAGCAGTTGAGACTTCTCTATCTGTAATGTTTGCTGTTGAGCTAATGCCTCAAATAGTAGTTTTGCATCGGCAAATAACAGCCAGATTTCATCTCCAGTAATCGCCGGCACGGAATAACGCGAGAGCGTGATGCGGACTAATTGCGATCGCTCTGAATTATTACTGGAACTGCTAGCAGTTAAAACTCCATAAGCAACGATGCTAACTAAATTGACATGGTGGCGAATATCCAAGCCTAAAAGCTGTAAATTTCCAGATATAGTGACTGATTGAGAATTTTGTGGATTGGATGGCGATCGCAGGGTTGAAATCGTCGCCTGTGTCCATAGGTCAGCCCAACGGTGCTGAGGGATATCCTGGATGCTAGGCGCAGGTAAATGCGTACTAAATTCATCGATCAAACCATTTAATAATGCGGCTTGGCGGATGAGGCTAGGTTCTGATTGCAGTGTCTCTAAAATTGGCAGAAACGGTGTCCAGGTAGATGTGTTTAACCTTGTAAACCCAGCGATCGCAACCTCCATTAACCAATGTTGGATGCTATCCATCTGTGCTTGGACTGAATCCACCCCTAAGTCTGCTTTAGGAAGAGTTTCGCTAAGCGCGATTTCCAAGGGTAATCGCCCTAGAGCCTGCTGGACTTGCTTTTGGAGATCGTCACTCAAAGCACCCAAAATCGATGCGCGAGCTACTGCTAGGGTGATAAAAGCAGAGGGCGTAAATTCATAGTTTGTAAATGCTTTGCCCATTGCTTCTAAGGATGCTGTCAGGGGAGTAGTTTGGAAAATATGTTGCAGCGAATCCATCACCGCTAAATGCTTTTCTTCTAGGTGAGCAAAGCCAATTACCAAGCAAGGATCGATTTCTGCTAGCAGTGCGATCGCGGCGTTACTGCGATCTGATAGAGGAGTTAGGTTATTGGTAAAGGACATAACAGGACTCATACAAACCAACTCATTTCAGGTAATGGAGAATTAGAAGATGGTAACTCTAAATAGCGTAGATAGTTAAGAAAACGACTAAAAATATCCCCTGCCGGAACTCTGGTTAAACTTCCACTATGGCTTGCCACATAACGAGAAACATCGGCTGGTTTGAGAGCTTGGTCGTCTGGAATACCCAAATAGCGACCTACGGTTGTGGGTTCGTACTGAGCCATGCTTTCTTTGAGAAGCAATTGCAGATGCTTGCACGGATGAACTGATACACCCCCACAGGGACGATTGTTATTCGTGCTGCAATTGTAGTTGAGTGAGTTGCGATCGTAGTAGGCAATATAAACGCGCTCAATGTCAGAACCGCTAGATATAACACCTTGGAGGCGATCGTTGAATAGCTCAACAAAGGGAACCTTATTGATATCTCTGCGTGGAGGTGATGACGGAGAAGATTTGGGCAAAAAGGAAGAATTCATGTTGTAATTGCCAGGCAATCGATAAATAAGTTTAACAGATTTATCGCGTAATTGAGTGTGTTGCGTGCAATTGTAATCTAATCTCACACTTTCTCCTGCGCTGGCAATGTGATGCCACGCTTATTAAGATTTTCTTCGATTTCCCTTAGGAATTCAAAATCAGCTTCAGGTAGAACTGACTGACTGCTTGCAGCACCCTTCTCTAGGAAATTAAATGCTTGGCGAAATTGTTCTGAATCCGCCTCAATCGGTGAGTCAAAATGGCAGGAAATAATCCGCAGAAAACTCCAGCTCGCTACCCGATTTGCCCAATCAATCGTTTCTTGGGGAGCGCGATTGAGAATGAGTGCCTGTAAAATCGGCGCTACAAACAAACGTCCGTCACCTCGCAAGCTTTCAAATGACTTCTCCCAGTTATCTTTCCATTTGAATGGGAATAAACCAAAATATGCTTGCCGCGATCGCTCCGCCGCTTTAAAAGCATTACGAACTACTTCCATGAAACCAACGGTCTCTAACACACTAGGACGGAAATAAAGAGAAAATAGTATGGTTCTCTGCCAGCCCTTCTGACGGTTGATGGCATTATCCTCTACTAAATCGAATGCACTATCCTTCGCATGAAAAAGTAAGGGATATGGCTCTAGTTGTACGATTGCAGGTGGTTTCTCGGACAGAGAAACTACGATATCTGTGACCAGTAAAGTGCGCGATCGCCTATGCAAGAAGGCAACTTCCTCAAAAGGCCCCAGTCCCAGGTTAATTGGGCCGAGAATTGCATAGTCAAATTCATCACTAAAGGGAGTATGGGTGCTATCTTCTGGCAAGATCTGCGTGCGCCCCCAAGGCAAGCCCAACCAAGTGAGGGGAAGATTGAGAGGGAAGCTCCATTGATGTGGGGCTACGTACACCTGTGCATTGGGGAAGCACTTGGAAAAAGGGCCAACAAACACCTTGTGTTCTATACCTGAGACCGTTGGTAAGATAATGTATTTAATCTCACCATGTGCTTCTACAAGCTCGTTGACAAGACGTATACATTCAGGAGTAGGAGCCACGGGTGCATAGACTAAGAATCCTCCTGCTTCGAGTTTGACAACAGTCATACGAATTGGCACAACGACATAGAGAATGCCCAGCACTTGCTCGAAAGTCCAGATTGTGTCTTTAACCACTTCTGTGCGAAGCGTACGCCGCCTGCCATATGGGTAGAGCGGAACGGCAGGCCAAAAGGGCCATGACAGATCGCCTGGGCGATCGGGCAACTCATTGCTGAAAGCTGCTTGGGGTTCTGTCATAGTCTCGTGGCGATCTAAAAGTGTTTACTAATTTTAATCGCCAAAGGTTACAGCTACCAATAAAAACATCAGCAAACAGGGTGGGAGTACATGCACAGTGGCGTGCGTCTTGCCTGGATGTGATCAGCAAGTGGAAATATATCCCCAAGGGCAGGAGAAAGAAATCCGTCAACTCCCAACGGAATTGTCGGGAGGAGAAGTATTACCGGGATTTGTTCTAAAAGTCGATCCTTTTGATGATAATTGATTTCAAAACTTATTCATTGTCTTTAGTCTCACTTGCTAGTCTTTGTGATGGATTGGATCGCAGCGCAATTAATGGCAGGGCGATCACCACTATCCCAATCAGTAACCATTCTGATGGTTCAGGTACTCCAGTAACATTTGGTAGTCCGACTGTGGCAGGCTGTGGTAATTGACTATCTTCGACGTTGCGATTGAAGCGATCGCTTTGTTTCTCAGCATTCTTCAATAATTGTCGCTGCTCGTCATTGACCAGTACAATCATCGATGAGTAGGGCGTGACAATGTTGTAGCGCTTCGCCAGTGCATGAATCGCATCAAGTTCTGATAGTTGCTTCGCATTGCTCGACTGACTGAGTTCTCTGACTAACTGTCTAGCGGCTAGGGGGACAAAACTATCCTCTTTAGAGTTTGGGATTTGAGCGCTGGATTTCTCAACAGAGTTCACATTTGCCCGCGACCAGGCATAACCATCTACAACATTCTTAACAGATGGCGCTAAAGCAGCTTGTGTCGCAATCCTGCGCCCCACTTCCTCTACACTTGTACTCACCCCACCACCACTACTATGAATCGCCTCTAGCGTGGCATCATCATAGGCAGCAGGCAAGCGCTGTCCTAAATGCACCATCCATAGAGGGGCAGATTGTTGGGCGATCTCGGCTTTCTCATCGGTTAACTCGTAGTTTCCTTCATCAGTAAGCATTACCACGGCATCATAGCGAGTGTCGCCACGTAGTTGGTTGAACTGTCGCAGAATCTCCTGTGGTCGTAACAAGCCATAAAAAGTGCCTTCAGAAAATTTAGCCAAATCTTCTAGGTTATCTATGCGCTGAGGCTTAGCCCCAGCTGAAGCCGTTACGTATAAATCTAAGTCGTTATCTTTCGCTAACTGATTTCTTAACCAGTCGATCGCCGTTTGTGTACTCTTTCTGTTCATGCTGCGGGAACCATCTACTACGATCGCTAAGCGCTTGCCCTTAGGAAGTCGATAATCTTGTTCGCTCAAGGGCCTTGCGATTAGGCGCTCACCGCTGGGTAAACTTACCTCATGGAGCTGAGGCTGAATTGCCTTGCTAGCAGTCAAAGCTGGCTCGGTTTGGAACCAAACATTCTGGAGTTCAGGATCATCTTTGAATGGGATATTTTGGCCATTGAATGTGCGTTTAGTCTGCTTATTCCAAAAGACATTACGACGCTCAGCTAGTTGTGGCAAAGGCCATCCATTTGCTTTGCTCAAGACCTTATAGCTCATCCACATATGCATCTCGGGTGGATTATCCGAGGCACTCCTGGCAAACTGTGGCAAAATTGGAAAGACTCTAAGGCGATAACTACTTGGCCCTACCTGCTCTAGTAAGGCAGGGTCTACGCGCTTCTGCACCTCAGCATTGTAGACTTTTTGCGCAGCTCCCCGCGTTGATACTTGAAATGGAAAGCTCGCAGCTCGATTGTCCGTATCACCTAGCCATACACCTGTAAGTACGGCACTCTCAGGTAAAGAGAAAGCATAGAAGATTTCCTGGCGATCGCTTGTGCGATTGACATAAACTTCGTGTATCTCCACATCTGCCCAGTCACCACGCTCTTTAACCGACACTTCCTGTTGCGACAGCAATACTTTCTTCTGATTCACACTCAGTAAGCCTGCCTTGGCTTGAGCGCGATCGAAGGTAGCATTTACAGCATGTTGGATCGCGGGTTGCTCGGCTCTGAGAATAGGGCGATCGAAGAACTGCGCGTAAAGTGTTTCTGCTTTAACAGAATCACTAGTAGAACCTTTATATATAAAGGGTGAGATTAGAAAATCATGTATATTATTATTCATTAAAGCCGAACTGCGTGAATTATCTGTAGTTATATCTCCTTCACTAATTTTAGGATAGCGATATTTGGAAAGATAAGCATTGAGTAATCCCTCACGAATCTCATTCGATTTGTTTAATAATTCCTGTCTTTTACTAGGATCGCTAGCTTGATTTAGTAGTGTAAATGCTTGGTTTTGCGGTTGTATTTGCGTAGTAGCAAAGGCGATCGCCCATCCTCCCAAAACAATAGCCATTATGCCCCTAGCCCGCACTGCACCGTGCCGAGTTGCGAATTTGTCAAAGAACCTTCCCCATGAGTGAATGTAGGCGATCGTTAACCCCAACGGCATGGTTAGTAAAGCGGCAAAGGCAATCGCTAAAGGCATAAGTGGAGGGAAGAATACACTATATATTAAACCAATAGCTCCTAGGGAAATAGCAGGGATTACATAAAACAGGGAAAGTACCCCTACGTACAAACCCAGTAGCAACATGAGGCTATGTCCGGCCATTTGCACCCATGCCATGTGACCAGATTCTGATTGTTCAGGTCGCAACCACTCATAGGTATATGAGGCGACGCAGACAAGCACTGTCAGGAAAATAAGGGTGATAGCAGGGGTAAGCTCGTGGAGCCAGAATAATCGCAGTAGGCATAACAACAACAACGGAGCTTCTATTCCAAAAAACAGCTTTATGAGCGGCTGACTAGATTCTTTTAGCCTGCTTGGTTTGATTATTTGCTTGGCCTGTGGAGAGATGCTTTCAAATGATTCAATCGCCCGAATCTCACGATCGGGTAGAGACTTTAGCTCGTTAATTTCTGCTTCGCTTAATTCTGTGTTGGTTGAGCGAACGGTGAGATTAGGTTGCGGCCAGAACTCTTGATTGGAAGTCTTGGCAGATATTTTCTTGAAGCTAGAAATGCCTCTGGAAACTGTCGAGACTGTAGGCGTGCCAATTAAACCAAGAAAGGGTAATAAGATATCAAAAGGCAGATTGCCTGCAAGAAGATCGGGGAAGAAACTACTGCCTAAATACGGTAGGACACCTAGGTAGGCAATTAGTAGAAAGCAGAGATTGGATACCCAGAAAATAATTCTAAATAGCACGATTAATTCTCACTGATAATATTAAGGGTATTCACGGGTTATTGCTTTAACTGTTGGGCGATCGCTTGATGTAAAGACTTCGCAAATGTATTAACCTCAGTGCGTTCAGGAGTTTGAGTGCGATCAAAAAGAATTGAAACCATCACCCAAGACTTACTTTGGCGGCTGAGATCGCTCCAGATTCGCGATAAAAATTCGTCGGTTGTTTGCGATCGCGACTGAAACCAGTAGGTCGCCGACATTTTCCCATCTTGCAAAGAAAGCCAACGCACTGGGAAGTCTGGAGCTAGACTGGCTTGCTCCATCTGATTAACCTTCAATCCATTCCCTACAAAGCATAACTCTGGGGCATGATGCGATCGCCAGGATGTGCTGCTCACGACTAACATAGAGCCAGATAGAGCACCAGATTGAAAGCGATGTTTTTCTGCGTTAACGGTTTTAATTGAGGTTTGGCTGCTAAAGAATTCTGTTTCTGTATCGGTGAGTGGTAGCGGTTGCAGTTTGACTTGGGCTGGCCAGTTGATTGCCTCCAGTGAAATTGGCTCAACCACAGCCAGACTAGGGCGTGGCAGCAAAACTAGCAAGCTAATGCTAATCAGTAAAATGATGTTTGCAGGTAGTGATGCAGGACGAGAAAGCGTCGCTTGCGACGGAATATTCTGTTTTGGCGGTTGGGATGATTTTTGCGACAGATGTTGCGGCACTAGTCTCAGTAGTAACCACGACAACCCACAAGCACTCGTAAAACCAATCAGCCCAAAGGAAGCATGGAGCATTTCTGCTATTTGGGGTTGTTTTAGCACATAAGTTGTCAACACCAGAAGCGTGACTCGCCCGACGTTAGCAGCGATCAGGAGAAGCAAGCAGGCGACATAGACAAATAACCACCGTAGCCCAAGTTTGCGCTTTTCTAGCCAGGTTGCCAGGAGCAAGAATAGCGTTCCTATCCATAGACTTCTCAGGCCGCTACAGGGCAAATCCACATGGGCAATCCCATTTTCCAGCACAATAATATCGTGGGAGGAAACCGCCGCAATATGCCCTATCCCCAATAAATACTCAACAATATGTGAAGTAAGGACGCGGACAGAGAAGCCCAGTCCACTAGTGAATTGTAAGCTAAATGGGATAACACAGGCTGCGATCGCAGCTACAGGCAGTCCTTTTCGCCAGTGGGATGGCGAGATAAATAGCCCCAATAAACCATAGCTGCCAAGCAAAAACAGGAGTACCGAAATCTGATCGAAGTTTATATACCATTGCAGGACGATAGAAGCGATCGCACTTCCCCACATCAAAGTTAGCGGGACAGGTCTCATTACAGGATAGAGCGAGATTGTGAGATTGAGTTTATTCACAACTGCCAAGATTGCTAAGCCTACGCCTATGCTGATAATTAGCAGGAGATTCAAAGCTGACGTGTTAAGTAATGAATCATATAACCATTGCAGAGAGGCAAGGTTGGCATAGAGCCAGGTAGCAAATGTTAAAACACCCATTCCCATAAAGAGCGATCGATCCGAAACGAGATCAAAATCTGTAGCTGATGCTTTATTCGTCATAGCCATTGGCAAACTGTTCGATCGCTAATCTACTAGCAAAACTCACATATATTCAGTGATCTGAGTCACAGTCGTGACTTTTAATATTGGGTATGCTAGCTTGGGGAAAGTTACATCCTAGTGGGAGAATGGGCTAAGCAGGCAACCAAGTATCATGAAAGATGAAATGCGTACTGGAGAATCCTATGAAGACACGCAAACTAGGTAATCAGGGGCTGGTAGTTTCAGAATTGGGACTTGGCTGCATGGGTATGTCTGAGTTTTACGGTGCGAGAGATGACCAGGAGTCGATTGAGACAATTCATCGGGCGCTCGATCTAGGTGTGACCCTGTTTGATACGGCTGATATGTATGGCCCCTTTACAAATGAGCGCCTTGTAGGTCAAGCAATTCGCGATCGCGGCGATCGCGTTATCATCGCTACTAAATTTGCGATCGCACGTAGCGAAGACGGTAAATTTTTGGGTGTTAATGGAAAGCCAGAGTACGTTCAGAAAGCATGTGAAGCCTCACTTCAGCGACTAGGTGTTGATGTCATCGATCTGTATTACCAGCATCGTGTCGATCCCAGCGTGCCCATCGAAGATACAATTGGAGCGATGGCAGAACTAGTAAAACAGGGTAAAGTACGCTATCTAGGCATGTCAGAAGCAGGACCTGCGACAATCCGCCGCGCCCATGCCGTGCATCCAATCACAGCTTTGCAGACGGAATATTCGCTATGGAGCCGCGATCCTGAAGATGAGATTTTAGCTACAATACGCGAATTGGGAATTGGATTTGTTCCCTATAGCCCTCTCGGACGCGGGTTTCTCTCTGGTGCGATTACCAGTCCCAATGATTTTGCCCCAGATGATTTTCGCCGCATGTCGCCCCGATTTCAGGGTGAGAATTTTG